>JANNKI010000403.1:0-5882 GCA_031396225.1 bacterium
GCGCCGAGCCGGGCGGGCGCGAGCACCGCATCGTCTTCGCGGGGCGCCAGGAGTCGAGAAAGGGCCTGCACGTGCTCCTGCGCCAGGCTGAACGTGTAGGGCGTGACCAGGCCCACGTTGCGGAACTGGTAGATGCGTCCCTGTGAAGTGCTGCGCTGGGTGCCGACGAAGAAATCCATCCAGCCGTCGCCATCGGCATCCAGGCAAGCGATCGTCGTGGGCGAGACACCGCCGAACGTGACCGCATAGCGCTGGATGAAGCGACTGCCGTTGGTCCGGCCACGATTCTCGTATACGACCACCTGGCCGTTGTAATCACTCGTGCGCGTGGCCACGAGCATGTCGCGGTCGCCGTCGTTGTCCATGTCGGCGAGCGTCATGCCGTTCACCTCGCCCATGATCATGGAGGAGATGGTGTTGAACTTCTCGTCCACGGTGAACTTGGGCGTGGTGGCATTGTCGCTCAGCCACACCTCGACCGAGCCCTGGCCGGCCGTGGCCGACTTCGTGCCCACGATGATGTCGGGCATGTCGCCGCCGCCCACGTCCATGGTGAGCACCGCCTGCACGTCGCCATTGTCGGCCGTCTTGTAGTTCTGACCCGAGCTGTAGCTGGTGGGCAGGTAGCCCTCGTTGTTGCTCGTGCCCTGGTTGAACCACACGAAGAAGTTGCCGGCCGCGCTGAACTTGGTGCCCGAGACGAGGTCGGGGCGCAGCTTGTTGTCGTTCTTGTCGAGCGTGTCCACCGCCATGGACATCACGGAGTTCGGCGCCAGGCGCGAGTAGCCGTCCGGGTTCGTCGGCGTCGAGTTGAACAGCGGCGAGTTGGCAAAGCGGTTGAACCACACCGAGACGTTGTCCGTGGCGCCGGCGTCGGCACCGAGGAGCAGGTCCTTGTCGGCGCGCGCGTTCTGCGTCTGGCTGCCGTTCCAGTCCTTCTCGATCACGTCCGCCGCGGCCAGCGACAGCACGCGGCTCGCGGTGAGCGTGATGATCTGGAAGTTCGCCATGCCGAAGTTCTTGTTGGGCGTGACCGAGTTATTGGTCACCCACAAACCGCCGATCGACGTGCTCGCGGTGGGGAAGTAGCCGGGCGGCGGAACGGTGTAGACGGAGTAGGCCTGCGTACGCGGCGGGTCGTTGACCGGCACCGACATCTCGTAGTTGCCTGAAGCGTCGGTGTAGGTGTAGCCGGAAACGCTCAGGCCACCGTCCTTGCTGCATCCCACCCAGACGTTGGCGAGCCCTGCTTCGGAGCCGTCCCACGCGCCATTACGATTGGCGTCCACGAACACCCTGCCCAGGATGCGGCCCGTATTCTGGGGCGCGAGGCCGAACGCCAGCGTCGCGCTGCCGCCGTTCGTCATGGTGCCCGACTGCGGGTTCGCGGTGGTCACGCCCATGGAGTCCGGGTTGTTGCAGGTCACATCGAAGCTGCCAACACCGGTGAAAAGCGTGACCTGGCCGTAGGAGTCGGTGACGCCCGTGGTCACCTCGGGAGTGCCGGGTGAGATGGTGAACCGGATGCCCTGCAGCGGCTGCTCGGAACCATCCCAGATGGCGTTGCCGTCGTCGTCGCGGAAGGCGCGCACCAGGACATTGCCGCCCGAGCGTGCCGTGTCGGCGAACGAGTGCGTGGCCCCGGCGGTGGTGATCGCCACGGCGAACGTGTCGGGAGACATGAACGAGCCGTAGCCCATGGCCGGCGTGTGGCGAAGCGTGTAGCTGCCGGCCGGAGCACGAAGCTGGTAGAAGCCGGTGCCGTTCGTGTAGGCCACGAAACTTCCCATGCGCACGGTGGCGTTCGCCACGCCCGCGTCGCTTCCGTCCATGACGGTATTCGTGTTGAGGTCATTGAAGACGTAGCCCGAGACGAGGAACGTCGGCGCGCCAAAGTCCGGCACGCTGCGCGCGGCGTTCACTTCGCTCTTGAGCGTCGTCTGGGGGTACGCACCCCTGGCATCCGGACGCGAGGCCGCCGCGGTCACGCGCAGCTCGACGCGCTGGATGTCTCCCAGCTGGGCCGGGGGCACGGGGCCGTTATTCCAGTTCCACGGCGTCGAAGACCCACGCATGTACACGGTGAACAGCGCCGGCACGTTGGCGTCACCCGGCCTGCGGATGAGCGCCACGCGCTCGGTCGTTCCACCGTTGTCGTTCGGGACGTTGTTCGTGGAGTCGCCATACACCTGGCGCACGAGGACATAGTCGGACGGATTGGTCGTGGCCGCCGCGTCCGCGCCCTGGGGCGAGGCGATGTCGCTGGCATCCACCACGCCGTCGTTGTTCACGTCGAGCGTGTAGCGGATGAGCTCAGCGCCCGTGCGGTAGCGGATCGGCGGCGTGTACGGCGTGCCATTGAGCGGGAACGGCCTCGGATTGGACGCCGGGTCGTAGGCCAGCGGCGCGCTGGGACCGGTGGCGTTGTCCGGGAACGGAAGCTGATTCTGCGACAGGATGATCTCGGTCGAATCCACGTACGCGATCGCCGGCTGCGGCGGGACGAAGTCGCGATCGGCGCCATAACCCGCCGTGCGGATGTCCCGCGCCAGCATGTCGAGTGCGGCGCGAGCGAACTGCTCGCTTTCGATGCGCTGGGTCGTGCGCTGCTTGCTCGTCGCCGAATTCTGCAGCACGAGAGTCACCGCCACCGCGACCAGAGCGAAGATGACCAACGTCACCATCAGTTCGATGAGCGTGAAGCCCGCCGCCTTGGGCCGGACGGAACGGATGGAGCGAGGAAGGGCACGCATCGGATTCACCGCCTCACGTAGGTGGTTGCCGTCACCGCCCGCGACGCCAGGCTGGCGCCCCGGAAGTTGACCGTCACGTCCACCTTCTTCAGGTTATTTAGCGATCCTGTCATCGTGGTCACCTGGTAAAAGCGCGTCCATTGGCCCGCGTCGAGCGTGTCCATGGCCGTTCCTGCCGGGTGGCGTCCGTCCGTGAGCAAGGGGTCCGCCCAGGACCGGCCTGTGAGCGATTCCAGCTGCTCCTGTGCGTAGTAGTTGGCTCCGATCAGGAGCCGATCCTGCACCTGCGCGCGCGCCCCGGCGGGGAACATTCGCCCCACGGCCAGGATGCCGACCGCCAGCACCACGAGCGCGATGAGCAGCTCGACGAGGGACATCCCTCGTTCTCGTGCGACAGGCGTCGTGCGGGCTTGCAAGGTCATCTCCTAGCGGATCAGCGCGAGGCCCGAGAGCTGGACGCTCACGGTGTCGCTGTTGCCGGTCCGGTTCCTGAAGACCACGGTGCCGGAGGTGTTCACCCGACCGTCGCGGGTGAGGATGAGTGAGGTGGGGTTGGCGGAGGCGTACTCGACCCCGTTAGGCAGGCGGGTCCGGATCGAACGTCCGGCGCTCATGCAGGTCCAGCCGGGAGGGGTGGCCGTGTTGAAGTTGATCCTCACGCTCTGGCCGTTGGCCATGGCGCGTGCGCGCTGCAACTGGAGGGTCTGGATGAGATTCTCGCTCGTGCCTCGCAATTGCTGCGTCTGCGAATAGCGGTTGTACGACGGGATCCCGAATCCGATGAGCGCCCCGAAGATGGTCAGGACGATCATGAGCTCGATCAGTGAGAACCCTCGCGACAACGAGCCCCCTCGCGTGGAGGGGTTGCTGGGACGCATGAGTGAGACCTCAGGGGGTGACAGGATGAATCGTTACAAGCGTGTCCGGGACACCCCTCGGTCATCGGCAGGTCGGCCTTCCGACTGAACCGCCGTGATGCGAGCAAGGTGTGCGGATGGGGCCCACGGCGAACTCGCCGGGAGACAGCCCCTCACGACATCTGCATGAATCCTGCCAATCAGTTGGAAGGCTCAAGCGAGAGCTGAAATGCCCCGCAACGATGCATCTCGGAATGCTTCGGGGCAGAGAACCCAACGCGTTCCTGACACGGAATGAAACATGAGACGCAGGAGCGTGCAGGATGCCCTGGCTCGCTCACTCGCACGCACGCTCGCGTCGCACCGAGGGCGTCTCCTCAAGGGAGGGGCACACCACCCTTCGCTCGCCCCGGACCTACCGCATCGACCGCTCGCCTGCGTTTTCCCTTTCACGAGCCGGGGCACCCGGGCGATAGTGCGCACGGCTCATCGTCAGCCGGCGTGTACGGAAGCGCGCCCGAGAGGGGTGTTCCGCGCGCGTCGGATCGGATCGCCCCCCATCCCGGATGAGGTCGCCGATGACTCGCCCCCGTAACCGCCGTGCGCCACTCCAGTCGCTCGCCGCCCTGGCACTTGCCCTCCTGCTCGCCGTGCCCGCGTGGGCCGCGGGTAACGGCAAGTTGCAGATCCACCACCTCAAGATCGGGCAGGGCGACGGCGCTCTGCTCATCTCGCCCAACGGCCAGACGGCGTTGTTCGACGATGGCGTCTACACGGACTGCACGTACATCAAGAGCTACCTCCAGGGGTTGGGGCTGACGTCCGTGGACTATCACTTCCTGTCGCACTATCACGCCGACCACCTCGGTTGCCTGGACGACCTCGCGGCCGTGGGCATCACGGTGGCCACCGCGGGCTACGACCGCGGCTACTCGTACTCGAGCGCGTCCTACACGACCTACGTGAACACGTTGGGCGCCAAGCGCACCACGATCGCCAAGAACCAGGTCATCACGCTCGATGCGGGCTCCGCCAGCCCGGTGACCATCCAGTGCGTGGACCTGAACGGCGCCGGCGTCTATTCCGTCTCGGGCAGCGACGAGAACGCCAAGACCGCCGTGTACAAGGTGAGCTACGGCGGGTTCGACGAGGTGATCGGTGGCGACCTCACCGGCAGCTCCGCCAACGGCAACGACGTCGAGACCACCGTGGGCCCGATGGTGGGAGACGTGGAGGTGTACAAGGTCCACCATCACGGTTCGCGGTACTCCACGAACGACAACTGGCTGAACGCCATCACCGCCGAAGTGGGCGTGATCATGTGCGGCGACGGCAATTCCTACGGCCACCCCACCGTGGACGCGCTCACTCGCCTGCACAATCACAACGTGAAGACGTACTGGACCGAGACCGGCGCCGGTGCGACGCCCGACGCGAACTGGGACAAGGTCGCGAATGGCACGGTGCTGGTGGAGGTGGACCTCGCCGCCGGCAACTACCGCGTCACGAACGGCTCGTGGAACGACAGCTACCCGCTGGGCGGCGGCCCGCCGCCGCCGCTCAGCGACACGCGGGTGACGACGGGGGTCACGACGCTGCAGGGAAGCATCACCGGCGGCTCGGCCGCGTCGCTCGCCGTGGACGACAACACGCGCTTGACCGTGTCCTCCGTCAAGGTGGGCAGCAACCACGCGACGGACTGGTACGGGGAGGCCACGCTGGCGCACCCGCCGCTGAACCTCACGGTCAGCTACAACGGCTCGTTCAGCCTCTCGCGCACCCAGACACTGCACCTGTGGAACTGGGCCACCGCCGCCTGGAACCAGATCGACCAAGCCACGGTGTCCACCACCGACGTGACGCGCACGTGGACCACCGGCACGCCCGGGGATTACGTCTCGCCGGCGGGCGTCGTGCGCTGCCGCGTGCAGGGCAACAACCGCTCCAAGTCCTATACGTCGCGCGGAGACTACATGGCGTTCCAGTACGAGTATGCCTCGGGCACGATCATCACCGTGACGCCCGAGACCTACGCGACGCTCGTGCCGGAGGACTTTCACGAACCGTATCGTGACCCGGCGCCGCAGGCCCGGCTGCTGAGGCTTCAGGCTGCGAGCACGAGCGGCGGCGTACGGCTGGAGTGGGCCACGGAGCGCCACGAGCACCTGGATGGCTTCAACGTGTACCGGCAGCAGCCGGACGGTTCGCTGGCATTGATCGGGCACGAGGCCCAGCTCGAGACGACATCGGATGACGTCCGCTTCGCCTTCAC
>JANNKI010000409.1:0-1529 GCA_031396225.1 bacterium
GCCACGACCGCCGAGGTGGCGCAGGTGCGGCAGAGCTACCGCTGCGCCCTGAACGTCCGGCGTGCGCCGATCAGGCGGACCCAACTGCTGGTGGCCGTCGACGACGCCATGCGACCGAAGTGAGCGGCCCTGTCAGGTTGACTCGAGACTGGCCGGTGGGACTGCTGCTGGTGGCCACGATCGCCGCCACGGCCGCGCAAGCCCAGGCCTGGCTGCCCGAACCGGGACAGGGCTCGCTCTACGTCGGTTACCAGTACGCCCAGGCACACTGGACGCTGTTTTCGGTCGATGTCACGGGCGTGAAGAACGGTCCGTACACAGGCGGCCCCGGGAACAAGTCCTTCGAGGGCGAGCACTACGACCAGAACGCCACCCTCAACCTGGATTATGGAATTCGTCACGGGCTGGCCATGAGTGTGAAGCTCGCGTACATCACAAGCCGATACACTGGGTTGACTCCGCACAGGGATCGGACCGGCCAGATCATGGAGGTGGACGCGGGTCAGTATCACGGCTCGCTCCAGGATGCGGAACTGGCCGTCTATCAGACGGTGCTGCGCACACCGTTCGTGGCGACGCCATTCGTGGCGTACGTCTTTCCCGTCCAGGCGTACCAGGCACGCGGCCATGCCGCGTTCGGTCACCACCTGCGGGAGCTGCGGCTCGGAGCCACGCTGGCCCGGTCGCTGAGGCCATTCCTGCCGGACGCCTACGGCCAGGTGAGATACGCCTACAACTTGGCCGAGCGCGAAGCGGACCACAGCATCCACCGCAACAGCGTCGACATGGAACTCGGGTATTTCGTCACGCCCAGATTCTCCTTGAAGGGCGCCGCAAGCTGGGTGCGGACAAGCGGAGGCATCGACTGGAATCGGCAGAGCGCAGAGTTCAAGCGTTACACCTTCGTCCACGATGCGCTGGCGAACGAGAGGTCCTGGCGCGTCGGGGGCGGCGCCGGCTACGCGCTGACGTCCCATTACAGTCTGTTCGCCGCCGGGTACACCACGGTTTCCGGAGCGAGCACGCACGCGATGAACACGTTCGTGACGGGCGTGGGCTGGAACTTTGCGACGCCGCCGGCTCGCCGAGACTCGGCTCGGACTCCTTGAACTGCTGACGCTTTGACGGACACCAGCGCCCGGGCCGACTTCCTACGAGCCACCGGGGCGGGGATTGCGTGTCTGAACCTGCAATCGAGGTGGCGGCGGGATCGGGAGGGCGGCCGATTGCACGGGGCCTGTCCGAGAGAAGGTGCTACGCTCCGCGGGCGTTCGCGGAGATCCTTCCTCGGATTCCCCGCCCCCCGGTTCGCGACCGTAGCGGTGTGATTCTGGAACCACACATGACTCAGGTCGAAGCGTGGCTCGCACCTAAGTTCAGGTCTGCGACACGTCGCGGATGCGGGTCATGAACCGAGGGGAGGATCCATCATGAGACACGGTGTCTCCACGATCGTGGTGCTCGCCGGGCTCGTGGCCACCAGTTCCGCGGCCGTCGCGTGCGGCGACAAGTTCATCATCGTCGGCCGC
>JANNKI010000427.1:0-20952 GCA_031396225.1 bacterium
CTCGCACCAGGTCCCGGTGGTGCGCGTCGGGTGCGGTTTGCGACCCGACTGGTGGTGGGGGGATGCTGTGAATACTGCGACGTTGGACGGACGGATTCAGCTGCGCGTTGACGAGGCGCGTCAGCTCGCGCACGGGCGCGGACGCAACCGCCCCCAGCGCGGGCCCGGCGGGCTACTCAACCCTTGCCGCTTTCCGGCCGATGACCGGGGAAAGCCTGCAGGGCCGGCCATGTTGATCTGGGGCCGCGAAGGGAGTCGCCATGAAGGGCAATCGGAGGCCACGCCGTGAATTTCACTCGACCGCATCCCCGACCGGCGGGAGCCGCACGGCTCGTCCCTTCGCCCGCGGAGCTGCCGTCCGCATGGAAGACCGCGTGGCCGTGGCTGTTCTGGTTACTCTGGGGCGTCTGGCTCGCCGTCTCGGACCTGCGTAACGACGACATCCAGCCGGCCGTGTTCCGGCTGATGATCGGCTCGCTCGTTCTGGGCTACGCCCGACCCCACACCTGGTGGCTGTGGTCGCTGGCTCTGGCCGCGTGGGTGCCTGCCGAACCGCTCGTCGCGGCGATCTTCCGCATGACGAACACGTTCCAGAACGACTTTGTCGGCTGGCTCCTGCCGCCATTGCCCGCGCTCGTGGGAGGCTTCCTCGGCCGCGGCATCGCGCTCGGCGTTGTGACGCGTCGCAGGGTCTGACTCCCGGCTGAACGATCGCCCGCGCGTCCTCGCAGACGCGCGGGCGTTCGTGTTCAGGGGGGCCGTCAGCGCGTCTTCGTGCGCGTCACGGCGGCGTTCGCCAGCACCGACACGCCGCCCGAGCCGGTGTCCACGCGCACACGGCCGGTGCCGCTGCCGATGGTGCCGCGCAGGATGCCGTGGTCCTTCTCGTCCACGGTGAGCGGAAGCTCCGAGCGGATCCCGCCCGAGCCCGTCTCGATGTGCAGGCTGGCGCTCAGGTCGCGCGGCACCGACACGCGAACGCTCCCCGAGCCAGTGTCGATGACCAGGTCCGGCGTGCGGTTGAGCATTCCCATCCTCACGCCGCCCGAACCGGTGTCCACCCTGGCGCGCTTGGTGTCCACATGGTCCAGCTCCACCGCGCCTGAGCCTGTGTCCACGAGCAGGTCGTCGGCCACGATGTCGTCACCCGTCACGCTGCCCGAGCCCGTGTCCAGATGAACGCTGCTGCCGCGCACGCCGCTCACGCGCACGGCGCCCGAGCCCGTGTCCACCAGCAGCTTCCCGGAGAAATCGGTCACTTCCACGCCGCCCGAGCCCAGGTCCAGCGTGAGCACGCCGCGGCAGCCCGAGGCGCGTGCGCCGCCTGAGCCGCCATCGAATCGCAGCTCGCCGTCCACGTTGTGGATGTCACCGCCGCCCGCGAGCGTGTGGACCGACACCTTGCGGCCCTTCGGCACCTTCACCACCAGGTCGGTCCAGGCTTCCGTGCCCGCGCCACTTCCTCTGACGGTGATGCGCTTCTCAAGGAACGAGAGCGTGTTCATCCGGCCACCCCACGTTCCGTCCTTGCGGATGCTCGTCGAGGTGTTGGACCAGCGCCCCATGGGCGGGTACACGATGCGGTTGCCCGGGTAGAGCACGCGCAGCGCGGAGCGCCCGCCGATCGGCTGGTCGCTCACGGTGAGCTGACCGGCATCGCGGCCGACCGGGGTCACGGTCACTTCCACAGAGCTCCTGGTGGCGGGCTCGATCCGTACCTGGCCGGCGGGGTTCCAGATGGCGACGTCGTCGCCGGTGAGCGAGTAGGTTCGGGCCGCGGCGGGCGGCGCATGCAGGGCGGGCAGCAGCGCGAGTGCGCCGATCGCCGCCAGATGGCGGAGGGTCATGGGTCACCTGTCCGGTAGGGGTAGGAGGGGAGTGGCCCGCTCGGGCGGGCGTCATGGAACTGTAGACGGTCCAGAGGCGCCCCAGGTTGCATCCGGGTCTGCCGGGCAGCCCGGTGTGGCCTCCAAGCCGGCACCGGGCGGGCGCCATCCGCGCTGGTCCGAGGCCCGGCAGCACAGGGAATCCCGGGCTCGCGCGCAGGCCGGCCATCGTTCCAACCTAATCAGCACCCCGGTGGTCCAATCCGTTGCATGTCCGCCACCCTGACCTGGCATCCGACCTTGACCCTGGAACGTCCCGCCCTGTCCCAGAGCCTCGAGACGAGCGACGTGGCGCTGGCCGCGCGAGGAGATGCGCAGGCTTTCCGCCGACTCTACGAGGAGAATGTGGACCGTGTGCACGCGCTCGCGTGTCGCATGGTGGGCTACGAGCACGCCAAGGAGCTCACCCAGGACGTGTTCGTGCGCGCGTGGCAGAAGCTGCATACGTTCCGGGGCGAGGCGAAGTTCTCCACCTGGCTCCACCGCCTGGCGGTGAATCTCATTCTCAGCCGTCGCGCGACGCTGGCCACGAACCGCGCACGCTTCCTGGCCGATGACGAGATCATCCATCGCCTCGAATCGCGCCCCGGCGGGCGCGAGCACGCGATCGACTTCGAGGGCGCCATCAGCCGGCTGCCCGACGGGGCTCGCACCATCTTCCTGCTGCACGACGTCGAGGGCTATCGCCACGAGGAGATCGCGGGGATGCTCGGCGTGACCACGGGAACCACCAAGGCCCAGTTGCACCGCGCTCGCATGCTGCTGCGCGGGCATCTCGGGGCCTGAGCGGAGACGAAGGCATCATGAACAGCGACCGATTCACCGAACTGCTGTCCGACTACCTGGACCACGACCTCCCGCGCGCCGAGTTCGACGCCGTCGAGCGCCACCTGGGCATGTGCGCGGAATGCCGCGACACGCTCGCGGGGCTCGCCGCCGTGAAGTCCCATGCGGCCTCGCTCGTGGACCCGCCGGCGCCGACCGATCTCTGGGCGGGGATCGCGTCACGAATCGGCTCGGCGGGTTCCACCAGCGAACCCCCCGCGCGGCGCGCGGTCGTGCTCGAGCTGCCACGGCGCGAGCGGGCTCACCTCAAGTGGGTGCCCCGGGCCCTTCCGCAGTGGCTCGCGGTCGCCGCGATGTTCGCGGTGGTGGCGGCAGGCGCGGTGTGGTTCGCGCAAAGCCGGCTGGCGCTCGAGAGCACACGCGCGGGTGTGGCGACCACGCCGGCGGTCACCGGCACTGACGCAGCGTCCGCCGACTTCGACGCCTCGCGCATCGAGGGCGAGATCGGCGAGCTGCAGCGTGCGCTCGAGCGCGGCCGCGGCAAGCTCGACCCCAAGACCGTGCAGGTGCTCGAGGACAACCTGCGCATCATCCGCAAGGCCACCGAGGACGCGCGCCGGGCGTTGCAACAGGACCCCGCCAATCGCGAGCTCCAGGATTACCTCGCGGGCTCCGTGCAGCGGAAACTCGAGATGGTGCGCCGCGCCGCGGTGCTGGCCGGTGTCTAGGAGCATGCCCATGAAGCACATGATCCCCTTGCTCATGCTGGCCGCGTTCGCCGCACCCGCCGCGTGGGCGGGCGACAGCGCCGAGGAGTCCTCCGCGCGCATCTCGGCGCGGCTCGACGAGGCGATCGCCCAGGCCCATCGCGCGAGCGCGTGGGCGCAGGCCGGGTCCTCGGCGGGCGTAGTGGTCACGCCGCGGGCGCTCTACTTCGTGGACGGCGCCGAGGTGCCGCTCGAGTGGGTGGAATGGGCGGAGCCGGTGAAGGCGCGCCGCGTGCGCCGCGCCGCCCACACCGACACGGTCATTCGCATCCGGCCCGGCGTCACGCTGTCGCTCGCGAATCTCTCGGGCGACATCCGCGTCTCGACGTGGAACCGGAACGACGTGCGTATCCAGGCCGAGCACGACCGCTCCGACCAGTTGGTCACCCAACTGCGCGGCTCCATCCTGAAACTGGGCGTGGGCTCGCGGCGCGCCTCGCCCGCCGACGTGGAGTGGACGCTCACCGTGCCCGCGTGGCTGCCGCTCGAATTGTCGGGCATCGAGAGCGAGATCGAGGTGCGGGGACTCCGCTCGTCGGTGCGCGCCCAGTCCATGCGCGGCGACGTCATCGTGGTGGGCTGCCGAGGCCCGGTCGAGGCGAACTCGATCGAGGGCGAGGTGCACGTGACCGACGTGAGCGGCAACGTCAGCGCCGGCTCGGTCAACAACATCGTGCGTCTCCTGCGAGTAGTGGGTCCGGTCGAGGCCCAGACCATCAACGGTGACATCCAGATGGAGAAGTTGGAATCCGTGGATGTGGACGCCAGCACGGTGAACGGCCGCGTGTATTACGCGTCGGGCTACCAGCCGCGCGGTCTCTACGTGTTCTCCTCGCACAACGGCAAGCTCTTCGTGCCGACGCCCACCGACCAGAGCGTGAACGTGACGCTGTCCTCGTACCAGGGCCAGGTCGAGTCCTCCATCCCGATGCCCGCGCCGAGGGCGCACAGCAAGGGCCGCTCGATGCGCTTCGTGATGCGAGACGGCGTGGCCGACCTGCCCGATGCGCCGACTGCCCCGCGTGCGCCGCAGCCGCCCCGCACACCGCGCATGAGGCGGGCGCCGATCGTGCCGGAGCTCGAGCTGGAGTCGTTCGGTGGCCTGATCCGCCTGGCGTCTCAGGAGGAGGTGCTGCGAGCGCTCACGATCCAGCGCTCGAGGCTCGACAGCGCGCGCTCGATGCGGTTGCGCGCCCGCGCCGAACTCGAGGCCGCCCGCCGCTACGCGCGGCGGCAGGCCGCGCCCGCGCCGACCCCCGCGCCGGCGCCGGAGTCGCCACCGCCGCAGGACTGAGCGGCACCGCCGCCTCCGTCGCGTGTCCGCTTGTGGGACGCCCGGTCCCACGCCCGAACAGCCGCCGCAACCTCGCCCGGCGAGTGAGCGTACCCAACTCGCGACCGCGCAACGGATTCGTGATCCCGGCGCCTTGGCCCGGTTCTTCCTATGCACTCCGGCTGGTCTTCCGACCGGAACAGGATCGACGCGCCGGTCCCGCTCGCGCAGTGGCAGCTCGCCTGCGAGGCCGGCGCATTCGCAACCGCTCGCGTTCGCAAAGGACGAGATGGATATCCCGCGGCAGAAGCCCAAGGTGAACCGCCTCCCGTGGATGATCGCCGCCGCCGTGCTGGTGGCGGTGACCACCGTGGGGCTCGCGCGCCTGCGGCCGGCCGCCCCAACGGTGGGGAAGAGCACGCTGTGGATCGACACCGTGAAGCAGGGCGAGATGCTGCGTCAGGTACGCGGCAACGGCACGCTCGTACCCGAGGACCTGCGCGTGGTCTCGGCGCTCACCGCGGGGCGCATTGACCGTGTGCTGGTGCGCCCCGGCGCCCAGTGTGAAGTCGGCACGGTGCTGCTCGAGATGAGCAACCCGGACGTGCAGCTTCAAGCCTTGGACGCCGAGCGGCAGGTGAAGGTGGCCGAGGCCGACCTCGCCTCGCTGCGTTCCTCGCTGCAAGGGCAGCGACTGGCGGCGGTGTCGAGCGTGGCCGAGGCGCGACGCGCGGCGAACGAGGCGGAGCGCGCGGTCAAGGTGGCCGAGCGGCTCGCGAGCGAAGGCCTCACGTCGAGCATGGAGATCGACCGCGCGCGCGACAACCTGCTCGAAGCGCGCGAGCGGCATGACAGTGAGAAAGAGCGCCTGGCGCTGATCACCGAATCGCTCTCGGCGCAGCTGGCGCTCCGCCAGGCCGAGGTCGAGCGCCTGCGAGCCATCGCGCGGTTCCAGTTCGAGCGCGTCTCGTCCATGACCGTGCGCGCGGGGCAGAAGGGCGTGCTTCAGTCGCTGTCGCTCCAACCCGGGCAGTGGGTGAACCCGGGGCAGGAGCTGGCGCGGGTGGCCGGGCAGGACCGGTTGAAGGCGGTGGTGCGCGTGCCCGAGACGCAGGCACGCGACCTGGCGTTGGGGCTCATGGCCGACGTGGACACGCGCAACGGCATCGTCAAGGGGCACGTGGCGCGAGTGGATCCGGGCGCTCAGAACGGCACCGTGTCGGTGGACGTGGAACTCGATGGCCCGCTGCCACGCGGCGCGCGCCCCGATCTGTCGGTGGACGCCACCATCGAGATCGAACGGCTTCCGAACGCGATTTACGTGGGCCGTCCGGCCGACGGTTCGAGCGAGTCCACCGTGGGCCTGTTCGTGCTGGACACCGACGGCCGGCACGCGAATCGCGTGCAGGTGGAACTGGGCCGCGGCTCGGTCAACGCGATCGAGGTGCGCAAGGGTCTGAAGCCCGGCGACCGGGTCATCCTGTCCGAGATGACGCGCTGGGATTCCGTGGATCGAGTGAAGCTGCAATGAGCGTCCACGACTGAACGACGAGGGGAGCCACGAAGATGGACGTACTCATCCAGGACCTGCGCTACGCGTTTCGCTCGTTGCGTCGCTCCCCGGGCTACACGGCGGTGGTCGTGACGGTCATGGCGCTCGGCATCGCGGTGAACGTCCTGATCTTCAGCATGGTCTACGCGGTGATGTTCCGGCCGTGGCCGCTGCCCGACCCCGAGCGCATCGTCGTCGTCAGCATGACCGAGCCGAAACGCGCCACCGAGACCCACGGCCTGTCGTGGCAGAACTTCATGGACCTGCGCGAGCGCACGAAGTCATTCAGCGCGTTCGGCGCCTACTGGGAACACGTCGCCGTCGTCACGCTCGACCGCGAACCCGAGCGGCTGTTCGGGGTGAGTGTCACCGCCGACGTGTTCCCCGCACTCGGGGTGCGTCCCGCACTCGGGCGCGGCTTCACGCGCGACGAGGAGGTGTGGGGCCGCAACTGGAACCAGGTCGTCATCAGCGATCACATCTGGCGCGACCGCTTCAAGTCTGACCCGAAAGTGATCGGCCGCACCATCCGGCTGAATGGCCGCGAGCGCGCGATCGTGGGCGTCATGCCACCCGGCTTCCGTTGGCCGGAAGTGGAGGACTTCTGGATCCCCGCCGGGTTCAACGCCGCCGAGGACCGCCGCGCGGGCGAATCGCTTCAAGGCATCGCACGGCTCAAGCCCGGCGTCACGGCGAAGCAGGCCAGCGCCGAAGTGGACGCGTTGGTGCGCGTACTCGGTCGCCAGTATCCGGAGGTCAAGAACTTCGGCGGACACGTGGTCGGCATGCACGAGAAGTGGGCGCGTGGCGCGGCCCCGGTCCTGGGCGTGATGCTGCTCGCGGTGGTGTTCGTGCTGCTGATCGCGTGCGCGAACGTCGCCAACCTGGCGCTCGCCCGCGCGAGTTCGCGCCGCCGGGAGATCAGCGTGCGCCTGGCGCTCGGCGCCTCGCGTGGCCGCATCGTCCGCCAGTTGCTCACCGAGAGCGTGCTCCTGTCGCTCGCCGGCGGCGTGCTGGGCGCTTGGCTCGGCACCTGGGCCAATGCGGTCTGGAAGGGGCAGATCCCGGGCGAGATCCCGTTCTTCATCTCGTTCGTGGTCGATGCGCCGGTGCTGCTGTACACCGCCGGCCTCACCGTGCTCGCCGGCATCCTGTTCGGGCTCGCACCCGCGTTGCACGGTGCCGACGGGCGGCTGTCCGACGCCCTGCGCGAGGGCAGCACGCAGGCCGGCACCTCCCGGAAGACCGTGCGACTGCGGAGCGGCCTGGTGGTCGCCGAGGTCGCGTTTTCGCTCGTGCTGCTCGTGGGCGCTGGCCTGATGATCCGCACGTTCACGAATCTCGACCGCACCGGCCGCGAGATCGGGACCGACGACCTGCTCACCGGGCGTCTCCTCGTGCCGACCGCGACCTATCCCACCGACGAGGACCGGCGTCGGTTCGCTCGCGCGTTGCTCGCACGGCTGGAGGCGGAGCCGGCGGTCCTCTCGGCGAGCGGCATGAGCAACCTGCCGCTCGGGGTCTTCACTTCGAGCCGTCTCGTCCTCACGCCGCAGATGACGGATCCGCAGCACGATGGGCTGAACACGTGCGTCGCACGGTTGCTGCCGGGCGCCCTCGAGATGATGAACGTGCCGTTGCGCCGGGGCCGGATGATCGCCGCGTCCGACGACGAGCGGGCGACGCGAGTGGCGCTCGTCAGCGAGACGTTCGCGCGGCGGCTGTTCAAGCAGGCCGATCCGGTCGGCCGCCAGATCCGCTTCGCGGGTGAGCCGGACTCCATGGGCTGGCGAACGGTCGTCGGCGTCGTCGGTGACATCGCCCAGAACGTCGACCTCGGCTACGCCGGCGACCCGATGAGCTCGGCCTACGTGGCCGAATACCAGGAGCCCGGCGAGCGGCTGAGCGTGCTGGTGAGGACGCGTGGCGATAGAGCGGCCGGGGCAGCGGCCTTCCGACGTGCGGTGCGCGCGATCGACGCCGATCTCCCCGTCGAGAACCTGAGATCCCTGCGCGAGCAGTTCCGCTGGTCGTTGTGGGCGCGCCGGCTGTTCGCGTCGACCATTGGCGTGTTCGGCGCCCTGGCGCTCGTCATCGCCGCCGTCGGACTGTACGGCGTGATGGCGTACTCGGTGTCGCAGCGCACCAAGGAGATTGGCATCCGTATGGCGTTCGGCGCCAAGGCCGCGAGCGTGGAGAAGATGGTCGTCCGGCAGGCGCTTCGGCTGACGTTCATCGGCATCGGTATCGGGCTCGTGGGCGCGCTCCTGCTCACGCGCGGCATGACCGCCGTGCTCCAGGGCGTGAGCCCGACCGATCCGCCGACCTACGTGATCGTGACGCTGCTGCTCGCCTTCTCCGGCCTGTTGGCGGCGTGGGTGCCGGCGCTGCGCGCCACGCGCGTGGATCCGATGGTCGCGTTGAGGTGCGAATAGGTTTGAAACCCGGCGACGAGGTCATCCTGTCCAAGAGGACGCGCCGGAGTTCCATGGATCGAGTGAAGCTGCAGTGAACCTGTCGTTCCACCTGGAGGAAGCATGAGCGTGATGACGAACGATCGAGTGGCGCCCCACGGCACGGCCAAGGGCGAGCCGGGACGCCCGCTGCTGCGGCTCGAGGAAGTGAAGAAGGTGTTCTACACCGACGAGGTGGAGACGCACGCGCTGTCCGGCGTGCACATGGAGATCCAGCGCGGCGAGTACGTGTCCATCTCGGGGCCGTCGGGCTGCGGAAAGTCCACGCTGCTCTCCATTCTCGGCCTGCTCGACACGGCCACCGACGGCCAGTACTGGCTCGACGGAAAGCCGGTGCAGAGCCTGGGATTCACCGAGCGCGCGCGCATCCGCAACCGCGAGATCGGGTTCTTCTTCCAGAGCTTCAACCTGATCGGCGACCTGTCGGTGTACGAGAACGTGGAGTTGCCGCTCACCTACCGCGGCATGGCCACCGCCGAGC
Organism: bacterium; assembly: GCA_031396225.1. GTDB lineage: Bacteria > Eisenbacteria > RBG-16-71-46 > RBG-16-71-46 > RBG-16-71-46 > JAIOPA01. The sequence goes on from JANNKI010000427.1 coordinate 9,220, forward strand.
GCAAGCGCCGCGTGGGCGAGGCGCTCGAACGCGTGAGCATGGCGCATCGCTCGAAGCACCTGCCGAGCCAGCTCTCGGGCGGCCAGCAGCAGCGTGTCGCCGTGGCGCGAGCGCTCGCCGGCGATCCGCTCATCCTGCTCGCCGACGAGCCCACCGGAAACCTCGACTCCACGAACGGCGAGGCCGTCATGGAGCTGCTGCGCGACCTGCACCAGCAGGGCAGCACCATTTGCATGGTCACGCACGACAACCGGTTCTCGAAGTACGCGCAGCGCACCATCCAGCTCTTCGACGGGCGCGTCGTCGACGAGAAGCGCGGGCACTGAGACGTTCGTGGCGCGTTTGGTGATCCCCAGCACCGCTCTGCGACACGACCAGGAGATCCAATGGACGCCCTGCTCCAGGACCTGCGCTACGCCATTCGCTCGTTGCGCCGCACGCCGGGATTCGCGTTCACCGTGGTGCTGATGATGGCGCTCGGCATCGGCGTGAACTCGATGATCTACTCGGTGCTGCGCGGCATCCTGTTCGCCGACCTGCCGTTCCCGGAGGTGGACCGGATCGTCAAGGTGGCCGTGTTCGACACCAAGGAGTCGGACCGTGACATGTCCATGTCGCTGCCGGACCTCCGCGATATCCGAGACCAGAGCCGCACGCTCGGCTCGCTCGGCGTGTGGACCGAGAGCTCCGCGTATCTCACGACCGGCGAGGAACCGCAGCGCCACGACGCCACGCTCGCGAACGCCGGCCTCGTATCGGCGCTCGGCGTGCAGCCCGCGCTCGGGCGCTGGTTCACGCGCGAGGAGTGTGTGACCGGCGCGAATCTGGTGCCGGTGGTGATCGGCCATCGGCTCTGGCGGGAGCAGTGGGGCTCCGACCGGAACGTGCTCGGGAAGACCGTGCGTATGAACGGCCGGGTGCGCACCATCGTGGGTGTGATGCCCGAGGGATTCCGGTTTCCCGAGACGAGCGACATCTTCGTGCCGCTGGCAATGAATGACACCACCAGCAGCCGCGGCAATCACTCCTTCGAGGCCGTCGGGCGCGTGGCGCGCGGGGCGACGCTGGCGGCGGTGCAGTCCGAGTTGAAGCAGATCGCTGCGGACCTGTCACGCGAGCACCCCGCGACGAACAAGGACGGGACGTTCCGCGCGAAGCCCTACCGCGAGGACCTGGTGCAGGACATCCGCCCCATGCTCGTCCTGCTGGCACTCGCCGTGGCGTTCGTGCTGCTCATCGCCTGCGCGAACGTGGCCAACCTGTTGCTCGCCCGGGCGAACTCGCGAGTGCGCGAGCTGAGCGTGCGCCTGGCGATGGGCGCCACGCGCGGGCGCATCCTCCGCCAGTTGCTCACCGAGAGCGTGCTGTTGTCGCTCACCGGCGGCGTCCTCGGCGTGCTGCTCGGCGAGTGGGGGATGCGGCTCGTCCTGGCGAGCATCCCGGTCGAGATCCCGTACTGGATGCACTTCGAACTCGATGCGTCGGTTGTGGCCGCCGTGGTCGCGGTGTCGGTGCTGTCCGGCATCCTGTTCGGACTGGCGCCGGCGTGGCAGGTGACTTCGGGCGACGTGCTCACGCCGCTGCGCGAGGGCACCCCGGGTGGGGGCGACACGCCCGCCCGCCGGCGCATGCGCAACGCGCTCGTCGTGTCCGAAGTCGCGTTGGCGGTGGTGCTGCTGATCGGCTCGGGCCTCATGGTGCGGAGCTTCCTGCGCATGCAGGACCAGCGCAGCGCACTGCGCTCCGAGGGCGTGCTCACGAGCACGGTCACGCTGCCGGTGGCGATCTATCCCGAGGACGAACAACGCGTCGCGTTCTTCCGCGAATTCCGCCAGGCGCTCGCCGGCCTGCCGGGCGTGCGCAGCGTGGGCGGCGTGTTGAACCTGCACCTCGGGCGCAACAACTGGAGCATGAGCCTGCAGCGCGAGGGCGTGGATGACCCGAAGGGATTGGACAATCCGGTGGTTACGACCAACGTGATCACGCCCGGCTACCTGGCCACCGTGGGGCTGCCGCTGCTCCAGGGCCGCGACTTCACCGAGGACGACGGCGGCAAGGGCGCGCACGTGGTGCTCGTGAACCAGTCCGCCGCCCGCAAGCTGTGGCGTGGCGCGGAAGCCATCGGCAAGCGGGTGCGATTCGGCGGAGAACGCGAGGAGTGGGCCACGGTGGTGGGTGTGATCGCGGACATCCGCCAGCACGTGAACGCACCCGAGCAACGAATCCCCGAGATCCTCATCCCGCACACCCAATTCAAGAACCAGACGCTCACATTGGCAGTGCGCACGGGCGGCGACCCGGCGGCACTCGCCTCGTCCGTGAGGGCGCTGCTTCGCGCACGCGACCCCAACCTGCCGCTCTACAACATGCGCACGCTGCGCGAGCAGATCGCGCGCTCCATGTGGGACACGCGGCTCTATGCCCAGCTCATGGGCGTGTTCTCGGTGCTGGCGTTGTTCATCGCCGCGCTCGGTATCTACGGCGTCATGGCCTACTCGGTGGCCCAGCGCACGCGCGAGATCGGCATCCGCATGGCGCTCGGCGCGGCCCGGGCCGACGTGCAGCGACTGGTGATCGGTCAGGCCACGCGCCTCACACTGCTCGGCATCGGCATCGGCCTGGCCGCGGCCTATGGTCTCACTCGCTTCATGGCCGGGCAGCTGTTCAGCATCCGACCCGACGACCCGCCCACGTTCGCGGGCGTCACGTTCCTCCTGGCTGCGAGTGCGGTGCTCGCAGCCTGGCTGCCCACTGCGCGCGCCGTTCGCGTGGACCCGGTCGTGGCCCTGCGCCACGAATAGGAGATCGATCATGGACATCCTGCTCCAGGATCTGCGCTTCGCCTTCCGCTCGCTGCGGCGCTCGCTCGGTTTCACCACGGTGGTGGTGGCGGTGCTCGCGCTGGGCATCGGCGTGAACACGATGATCTTCAGCATGGTGTACGGCATCATGCTGCGCCCGTGGCCGCTGCCGGGCTTCGAACGGGTCATGACGGTGACCGAGAGCAACAAGCTCAAGGATGTGAAGCACGACGGCGTGTCGTGGCTCAACTACCAGGACCTGCGCGAGCGGTCCAAGTCGTTCGAGGTGGTCGCCGGCTTCTGGGACATCGGTGGCCAGGTCACGATCGGCGACGAACCGGAGAAGATGCAGGCCGCGAACATCACTTCGGGGCTCCTGCCCGCGCTCGGCGTGCAGCCGCAGCTCGGCCGCAACTTCACGCGCGACGAGGAGGTCTACGGCCAGAACTGGGGCCCGGTCCTGATCAGCGACCGCATCTGGAAGCGGCGCTTCGGCGGCACGCCGGACGTGCTCGGGAAGACGCTCAAGCTGAACGGCCGCGTGCGCACCATCGTCGGCGTCATGCCGCCGCGTTTCCAGTGGCCCGAGGTCGAGGACTTCTGGATCCCCACCGCGATTTCGCCCGAGGACGCGCGTGCGCGCACCGATCACAACGTGCAGCTCGTGGCGCGCTTGAAGCCCGGCGTGACGCGACAGCAGGCGCAGGCCGAGGTGGCCGGCATCTACCAGCAGATCGTGGCGTCGGACCCCGAGAACCTGAAGGGCTGGACGGCCACCGTGACGGGGTTTGCCGACGAGTGGCGGCGGGGAGTCCGCGTGATGATGACGATCATGTCGCTCGCGGTGGGGTTCGTGCTGCTGATCGCGTGCGCGAACGTGGCGAACCTCATGCTCGCCCGGGCCGCCGCGCGCAAGCGCGAGATCAGCGTGCGGTTGGCACTCGGCGCCTCGCGCGGGCGCGTGGTGCGCCAGTTGCTCACGGAGAGCCTGCTGTTGTCGCTCACCGGCGCCGGCATCGGCACCGCGCTGGCGGTAGTCGGCAACCGGCTGTGGGTGGGTATGATCCCGCTCGAGCTGCCGTTCTGGATGAAGTTCCAGGTCGACCTTCCCGTGCTCGTGTTCACGGTGGCGATCTCGATGTTGAGCGCGCTGGTGTTCGGGTTGATTCCCGCCATGCAGGCCTCCGACACGCGCCTGTCCGAGGCCATTCGCGAGGGGAGCGCCCAGGCCGGCAGCGGCCGTGGCCGCGGTCGCGCGCGCAGCGCATTGGTCGTGGCGGAAGTCGCGCTCTCGCTCACGCTGCTTGTGGCGTCCGGGCTCATGATCCGCAGCCTCTACGCGATGATGGACAGCGAGAAACTCGTGCGCTCCGAGGGGGTCTACACCGCGCGCTTCCTGCTGCCCATCGCCACCTGGCCGAGCGATTCGGCTCGTCGCGAGTTCTGCGATCGTGTCTATCCGCTCGCCCAGTCGCTGCCGGGCGTCGAATCCGCCACAATCGTGACGATGCTGCCGCTCAATCGCGGCAACTGGACGACTCGGGTTGTGGGCGAGACCGGCACGCGCACCGATCCCGAGCGCCCCGCACGCGTGAACTACGCCGAGTGCTACCCCGGCTTCTTCGCGACGCTCGGCATTCCGCTGCGCGCGGGGCGCGACTTCACGCTCTCGGACGGTCCCGGCAGTGAGTCCGTGGTGATCGTAAACGCCGCCATGGCCAAGTTGCTGTGGCCCGGAAAGGACCCGCTCGGGATGCGAGTGAAGCCCGTGAACGACGAGCGCAAGCTGGGCTGGCGCACCGTCGTGTGCGTGGTCGCCGACGTCCCGCAGAATCTCGAGGACACCGACGAGCGGGTGGACGCGACGTTGTTCGTGCCGCACCGGCAGGAGCCGGACCAGTCGCTGACCTGGGTGGTGCGCACGAAAGGCGACCCGCTGGCGCTCGCCGGCGTGATGCGCCAGTTCATGCGTGCGCAAGCTCCAGACGTGCCGCTGAGCGACGTGCGCTCCATGCACCAGGCGGTGGAGTTCGCCGTGTGGACGCATCGGTTGTTCGGTTCGCTCATGGCGGTGTTCGCCGTGCTCGCGCTGATCATCGCGGCCGTCGGCTTGTACGGCGTGATGGCCTACTCGGTGGCGCAGCGCACGCAGGAGATCGGCATTCGCATGGCGCTCGGCGCCCAGGCGCGCGACGTGGTGGGCCTGGTCGTGGGGCAGGCGCTCCGGCTCACGCTGATCGGCACGGGCATCGGGTTCGCCGCCGCCTATGCGCTCACGCGCGGCATGACCAGCGTGTTGTTCGGCGTGTCCCCGACCGACCCGCCCACTTATCTCGGCGTGGTGCTCATCCTGGCGTTGTCGTCGGTGCTCGCGGCGTGGGTGCCGGCGCACCGCGCGACACGCGTGGACCCGATGCGCGCGCTGCGCTGCGACTGAGTCTTCACCGGAATTGCTCCCCGCGGAATGCCGTCCCATGGAGTCACACATGAAGAACTTCGTCCGTAAGCTGATGGCTCTCGCGGTGCTGCTCGCGGCGAATTCCGCCGTGGCGACCGAGGACGTTCGCGAATTGTTCGACCGCGGCGAGCTCCGCCGCGCGGCCGCCGCCTGCGAGCAGCGCCTCGCCGCGAACCCCGCCGATGCCGCGGCGGGCGAGGTCCTGTCGCGGATCCGCGGCGAGCAGCGCGATCTCGACGGTGCGGTCCGACTGGCCACCGCCGCCGCGGCCGCCGATCCCAGGAGCGCCGACGCCCAGTACGCGCTGGCGGAAGCTTACGGACGCAAGGCGCGCGAAGCGGGCATGCTCAAAGCCGCGGGACTCGCGGGCAGGATGCGAAAGGCCGCCGACGCGGCGCTCGCCCTGGATCCGAAACACGTGGACGCGCTCGAGATCCTCGTGGACTTCCATCGCATGGCGCCGGGCTTCATGGGCGGCGACAAGAAGAAGGTGGCCGGCTTCCTCGAGCGCATCGTGCACGTGGACCCCGCCGCGGGATGGATCAAACGCGGCCATGGAGCGCTCCAGGACAAGGACTCGACGCTCGCGGCCAGGTGCTTCGCGACCGCGCTGGAGCGCGACCCGGCCTCGGGCCGTGCGCTGGTGCAGATGGCGTCGTGGCTCGCGCCGCGTTGGCGTGACCCGGCGCGCGCTGAAAAGCTCGCCGTCCAGGCGGTCGAGGCCGAGCCGTGGCGCACGGGCGGCTGGCAGGTGCTGGCCGCGCTCTACTCGTTCCAGGAGCGTTGGGCGGATCTCGAGTCGGTGCTAAGACGCTCGGAGGCGGCGGTGCCCACGCACCTGGCGCCGTGGTTCCAGGCGGGCCGGCAGCTGGTTTCGGACCACAAGGAGGCGGCGCGCGCCGAGGGATACCTGCGGCGCTACCTGTCGCGCGAGCCCGAGATCGGCGCGCCCTCCGTGGCGGCGGCGCGCTGGCGGCTGGGCCAGTCGCTGGAACAGCAGGGGCGCAAGGCCGAGGCCACCTCGGAGATCGCACAGGCCGTGAAGCTCGACCCCAAGCTCGTGGACGCGAAGAAGGACCTGAAGCGACTGCGCGGGTGAGCGCGGGCGCGGATCCAACGCAGCGCATGCCGATGCAATCTGAAGAGGAGCGACCCATGGACACATCACCTTCCGCGCTCGGGCGCGGAGCTTCCACCGAGGAGCGCGAGCCGCTGGTGCGGTTGCGCGGCGTTGAGAAGAGTTTCGACCACGGCGCCGGCCGATTCCACGTGCTGCGGCGCATCGACCTCGATGTGCGCCCCGGCGAGTTCGTGTCGGTGATGGGACCCTCGGGTGCGGGCAAGTCCACGCTGCTCCACCTGCTCGGGCTTCAAGATTCGGACTGGACGGGGGAGTTCCAGTTGGACGGTGTCGCCGTGGGTCCGCTGGACGCCAAGGCGCGCGCCCGGTTGCGCAACGAGACCGTCGGGTTCGTGTTCCAGAGCTATCACCTGCTGGACGAGCTCACCGTGGCCGAGAATCTCGATGTGCCGCTCTCGTATCGCGATGTCAAGAAGGCCGAGCGCGAGTCGTTGGTGGCCGAGAGCCTTGACCGCTTCGGGCTCGCCGCGCGTGCGAAGCTCTATCCTCGCCAGCTCTCGGGCGGCCAGCAACAGCTCGTGGGCATCGCGCGCGCGCTCGTGGCCAAGCCGCGGCTGCTGCTCGCGGACGAGCCCACGGGGAACCTGCACTCCGAGCAGGCGCACGAGATCATGCGGCTGTTCCTTCGGGTGAACGCCACGGGCACGACCATCGTGCAGGTCACGCACTCCGAGGAGAACGCCCGCTACGGTCGGCGGATCGTGCGCATGCGCGATGGCTGGATCGACAGCGACGAGCCGCAGGCGGCCAGGAGCTGAGTGCTGCGGACGGGGCGGGCCGCGGCTTGTCAGCCCGGTGACCCACGGCCGCGGGCGAGTCTGCTAGGATTTTCGTCGTTCCACGTCGGGCCCGCCCGGCGCAGAGTCCGGATCCCCGGAGGCCGCGTGCCCATGTTCCCCGCCCGATTCGCTCGCCTGGCCCTCGTCGCGGTCCTCGCGGCGGGAGCTCTCGCCGTGGCCACGGCCGGGACGTCGCATGGCGAGGTCGCGAGCCTGCCGGAGGTGACCCCGACGCCGAGTTCCTCGCGCTTCACCTGAGAGCCCATCCGGGTCCCGTCGGGACCCATCACGGATTCCGAGTTCGCGCTCTACCACCTGCAGCGCGCGCTCTACGACCCGGTGGACCCACGCCTGCTCGGCTCGCTGAGCCCGGACTTCCACTTCCGCGTGAACGGCGAGGTGTACCGGTTCGCGGGCGAGAAGACGCTGCGACGGTTCATGCAGGAGCCCGAACTCTGGTGCGGGCTGTTGCGCGACCCCGTCAACGGCGAGCGATTCCATCCTTCGACGCGCTCGCCGCGGCTCTACTTCATCGGCGGGCCCTACTACTTCAGCAGCGACTCCACGCGCGACCGGTTCCTGGACGATCCGCTCCGCTTCGAGGTGAAGCGGGCGATTTGAGAGCCCCGCCAGCCTCCGGCCGGCCCGTCAGCGGCCAGTCACCGGGCGGGCGCCGGGCGGGCGCCGGCCGGAGGCCGGCACCATTCCCAAGTCACCATGCTAATCTCGCGCCCCATGACCACTTCCTCGCGCTACGTGCACGGCACGCACCCCGAGGAGCAGCGCCGCCTCGCGGAACTGAACACCCTCGTCAACCGCACCTCGCTCGACGCACTGGTCCCCCGCCCGGGTGAGCGCGCGCTCGACGTGGGCTGCGGGCTCGGGCAGTTCGCGCGCGCGCTGGCACGTGTCACCGGCGAGCGCGTGGTGGGTGTGGAGCGGAGCCCCGAGCAGTTGGCCCGCGCGGTGGCGATCGCCGCCGACGCCGGCGAGGGCGCGCTCGTGGACTTCCGCTCGGGTGACGCGCTCGACCTGCCGCTCGCGGCCGGGGAGTGGGGCGCGTTCGACCTGGCGCACGCGCGCTTCCTGCTCGAACACGTGCCGGCGCCGCAACAGGTGGTGAACGCCATGGCGCGCGCGGTACGACCGGGCGGGCGCGTGGTGCTCGCCGACGACGATCACGAGGCGCTGCGCCTGTGGCCCGAGCCTCCGGGGATCGACACGGTGTGGCGCGCCTACATCCGCACCTACGACCGGCTCGGCAATGACCCCCTGGTGGGCCGCCGGCTCGTGGCGTTGCTGGCGGACGCCGGGCTCGAGCCGCGGCGCTGCGCGCTGCTGCCGTTCGGTGCGTGCTCGGGCGATCCCGCGTTCCCAGCTTACGTGGCGAACCTGGGTGCGATCTTCGACGGCGCGCGCGACGCGATCCTCGCCACCGGGGGTGTGAGCGAAGCCGCATTCGACGACGCCCAGGCCGCGCTCAAGGCCTGGGGCCAGCGCCGCGATGCGGCGTTCTGGTATTCCCTGAGCTTTGCCGAGGCGGTGAAGCCGTGAGCGTCGCGCCCGATCCGGACCCGGACCCGCCTTCTGCGGGTGCCCCGACGGGTGCCCCGGCGATTACCCCGCCGCGCGTGCTGGTGGCGGACGACGACCCCGACGTGCTCGCGGCCTTGAGGCTGCTGCTGCGGGGCGAGGGCTACGACATCGAGACCGCCACGTCGCCGGCACTGGCACTTGCGGCCCTCGAGTCGCGCGACTTCGATGCGACGCTGCTCGACTTGAACTACGCGCGCGACACCACCAGCGGCAGGGAGGGGCTGGAGCTGGTCGAGCGCCTGCGTGCGCTCGACCCGACGCTGCCCGTGGTGGGGATGACCGCGTGGGGCAGTGTCGAGGGCGCGGTGGCCGCGGTGCGACGCGGTGCGCGCGACTACGTGCAGAAGCCGTGGGACAACGCGCGGCTGCTGCAGACGCTCCGCACGCAGGTGGAGCTGGGTCGGGCGTTGCGCGTGGGTCAGCGCCTCGAGCACGAGAACCGGCTGCTCCGGCGAGAAGGCATGCCGGAGATGATCGCCGACGCTCCCGTCATGCGCCCGGTGCTGGACCTGTTGGCACGCGTGGGGCCAAGCGATGCCAACGTGCTCGTCACGGGCGAGCACGGCACAGGCAAGGAACTCGTGGCGCGCCTGCTGCACGCCAGCTCGCCGCGAGCAGGGCGAGCGCTCGTCACGGTGAACGTGGGCGGACTGGCGGAGGGTGTGTTCGAAAGCGAGCTGTTCGGCCACGTGAGGGGCGCGTTCACGGGCGCCAATGCCGATCGTGCCGGGCGGTTCGAGTTGGCCGACGGCGGCACGCTGTTCCTGGACGAGATCGCGAACGTGCCGCTGGCCCAGCAGGCGCGGCTCCTGCGCGTGCTACAGACGGGCGAGTTCGAACGCGTGGGCAGTTCGCGCACGCGCTCGGTGAGTGTGCGGCTCGTGTCCGCCACCAACGCCGAGCTTCATGCGGAAGTGGCCGCTGGCCGCTTCAGGGAAGACCTCTTGTTCCGTATCAATACCGTCGAGGTGCACCTGCCGGCGCTTCGCGAGCGGCGCGAGGACATCCCGGCGCTGGCCGCGCACTTCCTGCGCCTGCACGCGCAGCGCTACCGCAAGCCGGTCGAGTCGTTCGATCCCGAAGCGCTGCGCGCGTTGCTCGCCCACCCGTGGCCGGGCAACGTGCGCGAACTGGACCACGTGCTCGAGCGCGCCGTGCTCATGGCGCGCAGCACGGCGCTCGAGGCCGGCGACCTGGGGCTGCGCGTGAGCACCTCGGGCGCTCCGGCGCTCGAGCAGATGACGCTCGATGAGGTGGAGAAGGTGCTCATCCAGAAGGCACTCGCGCGGCACGGCGGTAACGTGAGCGACGCGGCGAAGACGCTGGGGCTGTCGCGCAGCGCGCTCTACCGGCGCCTCGAGCGCCACGGATTGTAGGGAATGCCGTCGCCCCGCCGCCGCTCGAGGCTGCGCTGGGAGACTCGACTCCTGCTGCTCACGCTGGGGGGCGGTCTGCCGGCGGTGCTGCTGACGAGCCTGCTGCTGGCGCGCACGGCACTCGATCCGACGCTCCGCGGACTGCTGCTCGCGATCATATGGCTCGCTTGGCTCGTGCTCGCCGGACTGGCCGTTGAGCGCGCCGTCCGCCCCATGCAGACGCTCTCCAACATGATGGCGGCGATACGCGAGGGCGACACCTCCATCCGCGCGCGCGGCGCCGATCCCGAAGGCGCGCTGGGGCTGGCGCTGTGGGAGGTGAACGCGCTCACCGAGACGGTGGGGCGCCAACGGCTCGGCGTCATCGCTGCCACGGCGCTGCTCCAGCGCGTGATGGACACGGTGGACGTGGCCGTGTTCGGGTTTGATGCCGAGCGGCGGCTGCGGCTCGTGAACGGCGAAGGGGAGCGGTTGCTCGGCCGGCCCGCGGAGCGCTCGCTTGGGCTTGAGGCGGCGTGGCTCGGCCTGTCCACCACGCTCTCGGGCGACACACCGCGCCTGGTGGAGCTGCGCCTCGCGGGTGCCGCCGGCCGCTGGGAATTGCGCCGCGGCAACTACGTGCAGGAGGGCCGCCTGCACGAGCTCGTGTTCCTCTCGGATCTCTCTCGAGCGCTCCGCGAGGAGGAGCGCGAGGCCTGGTTGCGCCTGATCCGCGTGCTGTCGCACGAGATCAACAACTCGTTGGCGCCCATCCAGTCCATCGCCGGCAGCCTGCGCACGCAGCTCGGGCGTCCTGCGGCTGGGGCCGCGGCCGGCGGCCCGCAGGGCGCCGACATGCAAGAGGGCCTCGGCATCATCGAGGCGCGCGCTCGCTCGCTCGCGCGTTTCATGCACGCCTACGCCCGGTTGGCGCGACTACCGAAACCGTCGCCCGCGCCGGTCGCTGCCGACGCGTGGGTGCGCCGCGTGGCGGCGCTCGAGACTCGTGTGCCGGTGGAGGTCGTGGGTGGCCCGGCGGTGACGCTGTCCGCCGACGGCGACCAGTTGGACCAGTTGCTCATCAACCTGGTGCGGAACGCCGCCGACGCCGCGCTCGAGACGGGTGGGCGCGTGTGGCTCGAATGGAGCGTGGCGGACGACGCGTTCGAGTTGCGCGTGCATGACGAAGGCCCCGGCCTGGCGGACACGGCCAACCTGTTCGTGCCGTTCTTCACAACGAAGCCAGAAGGCACCGGGATCGGGTTGGCGCTCTCTCGGCAGATCGCCGAAGCGCACGGCGGCACGCTGGCGCTGGAGAACCGCGGCGCCGACGCGGTGCGCGCGTGGCGGCCGGGGTGCACCGCGACCGTGCGATTGCCCGCACCGGCCGCCTGACGGCCCGACCTCTCCCCGACGCTGATGAAGAAGGTCGCGGGCAATTTTCAGTACAGAAAGGCAAAGTAGCCGGTCCGACCGCATCCCGGCTCGCGAGCCGCGGCGGCCTCGTTCGAGGCGGCGCGGGTGTCCCGCGTGCGCGGAGCAACTGAGGCTGCTATAACTCGAGAGTTCGCGCCGCCCTGACAGGCAGGTTGTTTCGGTCCGG
>JANNKI010000431.1:0-4016 GCA_031396225.1 bacterium
CTCGCATGATCATGGCCGGCTATCACTTCACCGGCGAGGCGCCGTTCGCGCACGTGTACTTCACCAGCATCGTGCGCGACGCGCACGGCCGGAAGATGAGCAAGTCGCTCGGCAACTCGCCCGATCCGCTCGCGATGATGGCGAAGTACGGCGCCGACAGCGTGCGCTTCTGCATGGTGCAAACACCCACCGGACAGGATCTATTGTTCGACGAGAAGCGCCTGGAGAGCGGTAAGTTCTTCGCGAACAAGTTGTGGAACGCGAGCAGGCTTGTGAGCATGCGCCTGGGCGGCGTGGACCTTTCGGGCGTGAAGGAATCGCAGCTGCAGCTCACGCTCGCCGACCGCTGGATCCTGTCGCGGTTCGCGAACGCGACCAAGGACGTGACGCGCAATCTCAAGACCTACCGCTTCGCCGAGGCCGCCCAGGCCGTGTACCAGTTCGCGTGGAACGAGTACTGCGACTGGTACCTGGAGATGGCGAAGCCGCGCTGGGCCCTGGCCGACCTGGCACACGGCGGAGCCGGGTCCGAGGGCCTGCGGCCCGAGCAGAGTGAAGACCTGCGCACGGCGCGCTGGGTGAGCTGGAAGGTGCTGGACGGTATCCTTCGTCTGCTGCACCCGTTCATGCCATTCGTCACCGAGGAGTTGTGGCAGGCGCTGCCGCACGACGGCGAGACGCTCGCGACGGCCGCATGGCCCAAGGCCAGGAAGGCTTGGTTCGACGCCGCGGCCGAAGGCGAAGTGGGCTTCCTGCAGGCCGTGGTCGTGGCGGTGCGAAATCTGCGCGTGGAGTCGAAGATCTCGCCTGGCAAGCCCGTGCGGGTGGTGGTGCGCGGGGCAGAGGCGCAGCTGGACCTGCTTGAGCGACTGGCGTCGCAGGTCAAGCCGCTCGCGCGCATCGAGACGCTGGTGCTCTCGCGAGACGGCGCCCGCCCGCCGGTGGCGGCGTCCGCGGTGGTGGAGGGGGCCGAGGTGTTCCTGCCGCTCGAGGGCCTGATCGACCTGGCTGAGGAACGCGCGCGCCTGACGCGCGAGGCCGAGAAACTGCTCACGGATCTCGAGGGCGTGAAGAAGAAGCTCCGCAACCAGGACTTCCTGCGCAAGGCCAAGCCGGAGATCGTGCAGCGAGAGAACGAACGCCTGGTCCAGTTGGAGGAGACGCTGGACAAACTCAAGCGTGCGCAGCAGAGCCTGAGCGCGGTCCGGGACTGAGTCGGTGCACCCGACGTTTCGCGTGGCGCGGCCCACGGATCGACTCGCCGAGGTGGTGAAGTTCTATGTCGAGGCGCTCGGATTCGAGCGCCTCGCGTCCTTCCGGGATCACGATGGTTTCGACGGCGAGGTCGTGGGGTTTCCCGGCGCACCCTGGCACCTCGAGTTCGTGCGCGAGATCGGCGGCCGCGCCGGCAACGCCCCATCGGAGGAGCACCTGCTGGCGCTCTACTACGAGTCGGCTGCCGAGTACGAGGCGGCACTCGCGCGCGCCGCGCTGGCCGGCGCGGCCGCCGTGCCGGCGCACAACCCCTACTGGGATCGGCTGGGACGCACGTTCGCCGATCCCGATGGCTACCGGGTCGTGCTCGTGAACAGCCCCTGGCCGCGGCGGGAGGCGATCGGCTGAGCCGCGATCCATGCCGCGTGAAACCTCAACCATGAACCTGCGGCATTCGCGGCCGTTCGGCGTGGCGGGTAGTCTTTCGGGAATACGTCCGGGGCCGGCGGCGTAGCTTCCGCGCCCCCACTACGGAGGAACCATGCACGTGCCGTCCCGCGCGATCTTGCTTGCCGCGATGCTTGCCATCATCCCAGCGTCCGCCCTTGCCGGCCCGTCACTGACGCTCTACACCTCGGACCTGGGCCTCGTGAAGGAGAGCCGGGCGGTGGAGTTCCGCGGCGGCCGCGACACGGTGCGGCTCGAGGGAGTCTCCAATCGACTCGATGCCTCGTCGTTGCGTTTCGTGCCCGGCTCGGGCCGGCTCACGCGACTCGCCTATCGCTGGGACGTCGCCTCGGGCGACGGCCTGCTCGAACGCGCCATCGGCGCGCGCGTGCGCGTGCTGAGCAAGAATGAGCGCGTCACCGAGGGCGCGCTGCTGTCGGCCGACGGCGCGTGGCTGGTGGTGCGCGGGGACGACGGCGCGCTCACCACGCTCTCGCGCGAGGCGATGCAGGAAGTGCGCCTCGCCCGCCCGGACGCTGGCCTGTCGCTGCGACCCGCCGTGGAAGCGGTGGTCGAAGGCGCCAGGAAGGGTGCGGGCAGCGCCGAACTCCAGTACCTGACCGGCGGCCTGTCGTGGGCAGCCGAACACACGCTCGTGCGCACGGCCGAGACGTCGGCGCAATGGTCGGCGGTGGTGCGCGTGGAGAACACCACCGGCCGCGCCTACAACGACGCCAGAGTGAAGCTCATCGCCGGGGACGTGGCACGCGTCTCGCCTGGGATGCCGAGGCCCGAGATGGCCATGCTGATGAAAACTTCCGCGAACGACGCAGCGGGCCAGGCCCCGTCCGAACAGGCGTTCGCCGACTACCACCTCTACACGCTGCCGGGCACCGTCTCGCTGCGCGACCGCGAGAGCCAGACGCTGGTGCTGCTCGAACCCAAGGGCGTCGCGGTGAAGCCGCTCTACGTCTATACCGGCGGGAACCTGAGCGGTGTGCGCTCGAAACTGGAGATGGTGAACTCGGCGCGCGAAGGCACGGGCGCGCCGCTGCCCGGGGGCCGCGTGCGCTGCTATGCGCCCGATTCCGACAAGGATCTGCAGCTCACGGGCGAGACCATGGTCAAGCACACCGCCGTGGACGAGAAGCTCACGCTCGAGATCGGTTATGCGTTCGACCTGGCCGCCGAGCGGAAGCAGGTCTCGGACCGCCGTGTGAGCGACCGTGAACGCGAGTACTCGGTGGAGATCAAGCTACGCAATCGCAAGTCGGTGGACGCCACGATCGTGGTGGAGGAGCCCGTGGGTGGCGACGTCGAGGTGATCAAGTCCTCGCTGCCGGCCTCGCGAAGCGACGCGAACATGATCCGCTTCACCGTCCCGGTGGCCGCGGGCAAGGAAGTCGTGCTCACGTACACCGCGCGACAGCGCTGGTAGCCGACTGGACGCCGGGCGGCGCCGGCCGCCTGGCTCAGTTCGGTCGCGATGCCAGCTTCTCGACTGTCGTGGACTTGCGGAGCGTGACGGGCTGGCCGAGCGCTCTTTCGATCGCGGCGCCCGTGACCTGCGACAGGCCCATCGACTTCCGGCACCGCCAGTAGACCTCGCGCCCTTCGATCAAGAACGAGTCGATGTCGCTGCCGAGCCCCCGAAGGCGTGCCGCCGCCGGGGGCGGGACCGGGCGGCCCATGAACCCCACGTAGAGCGTCGAGCCCGGCGGAGTGCCCCGCCAGGCACGCGAGGCCGTGACCTTCGCCAGCTCCGCTGGCGTACGCACGAACGTCGCCACCTCGTAGCCCAGTGAGTCCTCTAGGTGAGCGGCGATGCGCCGCTCGAGCGTGGCGCCCGCTCGGGTCGACGAGTCGCATAGGACGTTGCCGCTGGCGAGCACCGTTTCCACCCCGGTCAGGTCGAGCTCCTCGAACAGCACTCGAAGTCTCGCCATGGTCACGGTGTGGCCGCCGACATTGATGGCCCGCAACAGGGCGACGAAGCGTGGCATGGCGTGCAGCTTCCCGCAGACCGAGGCGTCGCTCAAGCGCGCCGGCCCGCGAAGCCGGACCGCCCGGTGGCGTCTGCTCGCTGCTCGACCGCCCCTGTCCCCTCGGCTACCCTCGCGGGTCCATGGGCTTCCACCTCCAGTCCCCCTACACGCCGGCGGGCGACCAGCCGCAGGCCATCGCCGAACTGGTCGCCGGGCTGCGCGCCGACGAGGCGCACCAGACGTTGCTGGGCGTGACCGGGTCCGGCAAGACCTTCACCATCGCCAATGTATTGGCGGAGTGGGGGCGGCCCGCGCTCGTCATCTCGCACAACAAGACGCTTGGGGCGCAGTTGTACGGGGAGTTCCGGC
>JANNKI010000434.1:0-4196 GCA_031396225.1 bacterium
GCGTTCACGGCGTCCGCCAGCAGCCCCTCGTGGAAGAACGGCACCACTGGGTCGCGCGTGTTGTGCAGCGTGAGCACGGGAATGCGCAGCTCACCCGAGGGCTCGCCATAGTGCGTCATCCAAGCCTCTGCGTCCGAGGCCAGGCCGTAGCGCGCCACGCACGCGTTGAGCGGGCCGAGGATCGACGCGGGCAGCGCTGCGGTGTAGGTGTGAGTCGCGTTGTCGAAGAACATGTGGCCGTGCGTGCGATCGCTGAGGTCCAGAGCGCCCTGCAGCTGGAACACGAGCACGTTGAACAGCGACGTCGCCAGCTCCTGGCCGTTCGCACCCGGCAGCGGGTGTCGCGTCACCAGGTTGAGGATGCCGAGCCCGTTCGGGTTGGCCTGGAGCGCGCTCGACACCGGACCGATGACCTGGGCGTTGACGTTTGTGATCGGCACGGGCGTCACGAGTCCGCCGAGATGCACCGTGGGATAGAGGCAGTCGAACAGCACCTTGGTGTCACTGATGTATTCCGCCTCGACTCGGGTCCCGCCCACGACGCCGCTCACGAGCAGGCTGCCGGCGTAGGTTTGCGGGTACCGCTCGGTGAGCAACAGGCCCGCGAGCCCGCCGAGCGAGTTGCCGAACAGGAACGTGCGCCTGGGCGCCCCGACGCGGGAGATGAACAAACCGCGCAACTGGTGCGTCTGGCGCATGGCCTCGGGCACGGCATAGCCGTTCTCGGAGTAGCTCGACGCCGCCACCGCGAATCCCTCCGCGAGCAGCCGGTTGCGAATGGCCGCGTTGGCGGGAAGCGTCACCGGGGCCGCCGGGTTGGAGTAGCCGTGCAGGTAGAGCACCAGGTCGCCGTTCCACTCCGCGGGACGATCGAGCGAGTAGCGCGCGCCCGGGCCGATGTCGCCTTCGACATGGACCGCCTCTCCGGCCTCGTGCGCCTGTGCGCCACTCTCGAGTGCGACGACCGCCCTTGCCGTGGGCGTGCTGGGTGCCGTGAGTGCCTCGCGGCCGCATCCGACGAGCAGCGGAAGCGCGAGGATCATCAGCAGGATGCAGGCGAATGCACCTTGCCGGGCGGTGACTGATTGCGGTAGCGGCCTTTGCATGGAAGTGTCTCCCGGGGTACGGCCGTCGCGCACGCGCCTGATCGGGCGCGTGTAGGCCACGGCGATGGCGCATGGGCTCCGTACCGGGGGACGTGTGTGCGAGAACCTGGCTTGCCTGGGATGGCGCGATCGCAGCGACCGCGCCGTCGGGGCGACTCCTCGCGAGCACGTGAACGTGGCCTGGGCGAGCGCGGCGAGCCCTGTTGAGGCCACTCGCCGCGCGTGAACGCGATGCTTGCACTCGGTCGCGGCGGGGTCAATCGGATAGATGGTCCTCGCACCACGACTTTGTGTGGTGTAACGCGCATCCGCGGCCATCGCGATGCGCTGAGGTCCGCGAACACCGTGAGCGGCGCGCGACCTTTCGGCCGGATCGATGCGGCCGGGCAGCCAGGCAGAGCCGCGCGCCGTCGCGCGCCCGACTCTTGACGCTGGCCGTCGCCCGCTCGCATGCTGCCGCCGATGCTCAACTGGATCTGGGCCGCGTTCTTCCTCATCGCGTTCGCCGCCGCGGTGTTTCAGGCCGTCGCGGGCGGCAGGCCCGACGCCCTCAAGGACGTCGTGGCCGCGCTGTTCGATTCGTCCAAGACCGGTTTCGAGATCGCACTCGGCCTGACCGGCGTGATGAGCCTGTGGCTGGGGCTCATGCGCGTGGCCGAGAAGGGTGGCGTCACCGACACGATCGCAGCGATCGTGGGGCCGCTGTTCCGCCGGCTCTTCCCCGGCATCCCGGCCGGTCATGCCGCCACGGGTGCGATCGTGATGAACCGCTCGGCCAACATGCTCGGGCTCGACAACGCCGCGACGCCGCTGGGCCTGAAGGCCATGAAAGAGCTGCAGAGCTTGAACCCCGAGCCCGATCGCGCCACGGACGAGATGGTGCTGTTCGTGGTCATGAACGCGTCGTCGGTGACGCTCGTGCCCATCTCGATCATGACGTTTCGCGCCCAGTTGGGCGCGGCGAATCCCGCGGACGTGTTCGTGCCGATTCTGATCGCCACCTACATCAGCGACATCTTCGGGCTCCTGCTGGTCGCGTCCATCCAACGGCTTAACATCTGGAATCGCGTCGTGCTGGGGTGGATCGGTGCGCTGACCCTGGTGATGGGTGGGCTGGTGTGGCACTTCTCGCGGCTCGATGCCGCCGCCGTGGCGTTCCAGTCGGGCATCCTCGCGAACTCGATCCTGTTGGGGCTCATCACGATCTTCCTCCTGGCCGCGGCGCGGAAACGCGTCCCGTTCTACGAAGTGTTCATCGAGGGCGCCAAGGAGGGCTTCCAGGTCGCCATCGGCATCGTGCCCTACCTCGTGGCGATCCTCGTGGCCGTTGGCGCGTTGCGGGCGAGCGGCGCGCTCGAGGCGCTGTTGGGCGCGATCCGGTCGGGCGTGGGCCAGTTGTCGCTGGATTCGCGCTGGGTGGACGGCCTGCCCACCGCGCTCATCAAGCCGCTCTCGGGTGGTGGTGCACGCGGCATGATGGTGGAGACGATGAAGACTCTGGGCGCGGACTCGTTCGGGGGCCGGTTGTCATGCATCATCCAGGGCAGCACCGAGACCACGTTCTATGTGCTGGCCGTGTACTTTGGTGCCGTGGGCGTGAAGAAGACGCGACACGCGCTCGGCTGCGCGCTCGCGGCGGAGATCGTCGGCGTGCTGGCCGCGATCTTCGTGACCTACCTGTTCTTCGGATAACGGAGCGGAGACCATGCGCTGGAGAGGACGGGATCAAAGCGGAAACGTCGAGGACCGGCGCGGCGGGCGCGCCGGCGGACTCGCGATCGGCGGCGTTGGCGGCCTGGTGTTGGTGGTGGTGGTGATGCTGTTGGGCGGCGACCCGCGCAAGCTCCTGCAGCTTCAGGAGCAGCTCGGCACGGAGCAGGCCGCACCGGCCGGGCCCGGCGTCAGCGACGAAGCGCGCGAGTTCGTGGCGGTGGTCCTCAAGGACACCGAGGACGTCTGGGGCGCGCTGTTCGAGGCGAGCGGCCAGCGCTACGCGGCGCCCCGCCTCGTGATGTTCACGGGGCAGGTGGAATCCGCCTGCGGCATGGCCGGCGCGGCAGTTGGCCCGTTCTATTGTCCCGAGGACTCGAGGGTCTACCTGGACACCCAGTTCTTCGACGACCTGTCGAGACGGTTCGGCGCTCCGGGCGATTTCGCGCAGGCGTACGTGATCGCGCACGAGATCGGGCATCACGTGCAGAACCTGCTCGGGACGTCCGATCAAGTTCAGCGCGCGCGCGGCACGGTCCCGGAAGCGGAGTTCAACGCCCTTTCCGTTCGACTGGAGCTACAGGCCGACTTCTACGCGGGCGTGTGGGCGCATCATGCGCAGGCCGCCAAGCAAATCCTCGAGGCCGGTGACGTGGAGGAATCGCTCCGCGCCGCAAGCGCGATCGGCGACGACCGCCTGCAGAAGCAGTCGAGCGGTGTCGTGGTGCCCGAGAGCTTCACGCATGGCACCTCGGAGCAGTGCGTGCGTTGGTTCCGCAAGGGGCTCGAGTCCGGCGACTTGCGCCAGGGCGATACGTTCCGCGCCACGCGACTTTAGCGGCCCACTGGATCGCCTGCGCCACGGCTCAGGAGATCGGGATTCGGCTCGCGTTCGCTGCGAGCCACGCGTCGAGCGTGAGCAACTCCGGGTTCAGTGCGCGGGAGAGCCCGGTGTCGCGCGCACGAAGGAACTCGTCGCCGAGGATCGCCTGGTACTGAAACATGTTGCCCATGTCGTCTGCGCCGGGAAAACCGAGCCCGCGGTACACGTCGAACGGCACGTCCTGGAACGCGACCGGCTGCCCGAGCGCGCGCCCCAGCTTGTCCGCCATCTCGGCGCCGGACAGGATCTCCCCCGCGATGCCGAAGCGCTTGCCCACGGCGCTCGTGCCGCGCCGGAACACGCCGTAGGCGCACTTGCCGATGTCTCCGGCCGAGATCCCCGGCAGCTTGACGCCGCCGAGAGGCAGCGCCAGCACCAGGCTGCCGTCGGCGCCCTTGCGCGGCCCCGCGCCGAAGTGGATGAAGTTGTCCCAGTAGAACGCGGCGAGCAGGTAGCTGGTCGGCCCACCCTCCTCGGCGAAGACGCGGTCCACCTCG
>JANNKI010000495.1:0-3468 GCA_031396225.1 bacterium
GCACGTGATGGAGTCGGGCACGAGCGCGGATCGTGGCGTGAAGCGCGTGAGCGTCCGTGTGCGCGTGGTGGCACAGCCGCTCGTGCCCGCGCGCGACGGCGAAGCCGAGCTCACGCGCCAGGCCGCCGAGGTGCTGGCGAACGCGCCGTCGCCGCCGCCCACGATCGTCCGGCGCTACCGCGGCACGCCGTCGCCGCTGGTGCGGGATTCTGTGCGCGGCTGGCGCACGGGCCGCCTGGAGCGCGTGTTGGCCGGCGACTTCGACCTGGTGCCGGCGGGGGAGAACGAGGGGGCGTAGCGCGGCGGGTCGCGCACGCGCCGTCGGGCACGGACGGCAACTCGCGATTCCCCCAGCGACCCTCGCGCAGGTAACATCGCGCGCCATGTCCTCCCCCCATCCGCCGTCCGTCCCTCGCGCCACGGATCGCACCGCGATGCTGCCGCTCTGGGCGGCCGCGTGCTTCTTCGCCTCGGGTGCGGCCGGGCTCCTCTACGAGATCGTCTGGGCCAAGCAGCTCGCCTACCTGCTCGGCAGTTCGCTGCACGCTGTGGCGGCGGTGGTGGCCTCGTTCCTCGGTGGCCTGGCGCTCGGGGCGCGCGTTCTCGGCGTGCCGCTCGCGCGACGCGGCGACGGCGCGCGCACGTACGCGATGCTCGAGCTGGGTGTGGGCGTGCTGGGGCTGTTGTTGTTGCCGCTCCTGCGTGCCAGTGACCCGCTGGTGGGTCAGCTCTATCGCGCGCTGGGTGGCGAGACACCGGCGTTCGCGCTGGCGCGGCTGGGCCTGCTGGTGGCGTTCCTGTTGCCGCCGGCCGCGCTGATGGGCGCCACGCTGCCCGTGCTGGTGGCGCACGTGGAACGCGACCTGGTGGGCGCGGGGCTCGCACGGCTCTACGCGCTCAACACGTTCGGTGCGGTGGCGGGCTCGCTCGCCGCGGGCTTCCTGTTGCTGCCCGGGCTTGGATTGACCGGCACGACATTCGTGGCGGCGGCGCTCAACCTGGTCGTGGCCGTGGTGGCGTGGTCGGCGCGCCGCACCACGGCGGCCCCGCCCGCACCGAGCGCAGCCGCTCCGGCGGCAGCCATGCTCGACCCCGGCACGCGTCGCGTCGTGGCATGGCTGTTCGCGCTGTCGGGGTTCGGTGCGCTCGCGTTCCAGATCGCGTGGGTGCGGCTGTTCGGACTGGTGTTCGGCTCGTCGGTCTATTCGTTCTCGGCCGTGCTGGGGGTCTACCTGCTGGGCATCGCCCTTGGCAGCGCGCTCGTCGCTCCGCGGCTGGGACGCATGGCCACGCTCTCGGGCTTCGCCGCGCTCCAGTTGTCGCTCGCGGCCAGCGCCGCCCTGGCGCTTCAGGCGTTTCCCGGATTGCCGCAGCGCATGCTCGACATGGGTACCCAGGCGGGTGGCGACTGGCGCGGGTTGCTGCTTGCCGAGGCCGCCACCGTGGCGTTCCTGATCGGCACGCCGTGCCTGCTCCTGGGCGCGCTCTTCCCCGTGACCGTGCGGCTGCTGCAGAACCGTGACGGCGGCCACGCCGCGGGCTTCGCCTACGCCGTCAACACCGCCGGCACGATCGCGGGATCGCTCGCGGCGGGCTTCTGGCTGGTGCCCACGCTGGGCGTGCAGGGCACGCACGTGGGGGCGGTGCTGCTCGCGGGCGGGATCGGCCTGGTCGCGCTGGCGCTGGCGTGGCGGCGCAACGAATTGCGCGGCGCGCCCGTCATGACGTCGTTGGTGGCTGCGTTCGCGGCGGCGGTGTTCGTGGCCATCGCGCCGCGCTGGGACGCTCCGCTCATGTCGGCCGGCGTCTACCGGCCGGCGCAGGCGGTCAAGGTGAACGAGTTCGCCGCCGGCGCACCGGACGCCGTGCGACGCGCCACGTTCGAGGACCGCGTGCTCTATTACCGCGAGGGCATCAACGCCTCGGTCATCCTCGGCACCGATCCGCGCGGTCGCGACCTGTGGCTGCGCGTGGGCGGCAAGGTGGACGCGAGCACGCAGGACATGGAGACGCAGGTGCTGTTGGGGCTCCTGCCCGGCGCGCTCGCCGACTCGGGCGCACGATCGCTTGTGATCGGGCACGGCTCGGGTGTCACCACGGCGTCCGTGCTGGCCGCGGGCTCGGGGGCGACCGAGGTGGTGGAGCTGGAGCCGGGCGTGGTCGCGGCCTCGCGCTGGTTCCACGCGAAAGGGGAGGACCCGCTCGACGACCCGCGCACGACGCTGGTGGTGGGCGATGCGCGCACGCACCTGCTCCATTCGGCCGGCCGCTACGGCCTCATCGTGTCCGAGCCCTCGAATCCCTGGATCGCGGGCGTGAACAATCTGTTCACCGTGGATTTCTATCGCCGCGTGCGAGCGCGGCTCGAGCCGGACGGCGTGTTCTGCCAGTGGCTCCAGCTCTACGAACTCTCGCCCGAGACGTTCGCCACGCTGCTGCGTTCGTACCTGGAGGTGTTCCCGCAGGGTCAGCTCTTCTACATCTGGCGCAACGTGGACCTATTGCTGGTGGCCGCGCCGCCGGGCCGCAAGCTGGACCTGGCGCGCCTGCGCTCGCCGCAGGCGCAGAAGCTCCTCGACCGCGCGCACATCTCCGACCCGTCCGTGCTCGCGGCCTACTGGGTGTCGCCGCTCGATTCATTGCGCGCGCTGGCGGGGGAGGCGCTGCTCAATACCGACGACCGCCCGGTGGTGGAGTACCGCGCGCCGCGCGACCTGGTGGCGGTCGGGCGCACGGCGCGCTCCGGGCACCCGGCCGTGGTCGGCCGCATCCCGTTCGTGACCACGCTCCCGGCGGGAACGTTGTTCCAGGACTGGACGGCGAGCGAGTGGTACGGCTCGCGTGCGCGCTGGCTCCTGGAGCACGGCGACTCAGCGCGCGCGGGGCGCACAATTGTCGCGGCGCGCGATGCGGTGCCGGCCGAAGCTGCGGCGCTCACGGCGCTGCACGCCTCGGCCGAGCGTCTCGCGCGCAGCTTCGCGGCGTACGAAGAGGCGATGCATCTGCTCGGCCAGGGCATGCGCGCCGAGGGGCGTGCCGCGCTCGAACGCGCGGTGGCGATCGATCCGGACAACGCTCGCGCGTGGGTGGTGCTGTCCGAGCGGCGGCGCACCGACGGCGACCTCGCGGGCGCCGACGAAGCCATCCAGCGAGCCCGGCGCGCCAGCGATCCCCAAGTGCGAGGGGATGCCGAGATCATGGCGGGACTGTTGGCGTTGGCGAAGCAGGACCCGGCGGGCGCTCTGGCGCGCTTCGCCGAGGCGCAGCGCCTGGTGCCGAGCAATGCGCGTGCCTACCTCTATGAGGCGCAGGTGCACGCACAGGCGGGCGATGCGAACGCCACGGTGGCGACACTGCGTCGCGGGCTCGCCGCCGCGCCGGGTTCGCCCGAGCTGGCGGCAGCGCTGGTGAAGATGGGGCAGGTGCCGTAGGAGCATTCGCGGCCTCCGGCCGCGCGGGCTGGGGACG
>JANNKI010000508.1:0-9258 GCA_031396225.1 bacterium
GCAGCGAGGCACGCCGGCGCTGGCGCTGCGCCACGTGCCGGTCGAGGTGCCCACGATCGAGGACCTGGGGCTGCCGCCCGCGATCCGCGAGCTGGCGGTCTCGCCGCGCGGGCTGATCCTGGTGACGGGCCGTACCGGTTCGGGCAAGTCCACCTCGCTTGCGGCCATGATCGACACCATCAACCGCACGACCACGCGCAACATCATCACGGTCGAGGACCCGATCGAGTTCCTGCATCGCGATCGCCTGTCGTTCATCCACCAGCGCGAGGTGGGACTCGACACGGCCTCGTTCCAGGACGGCCTGCGCTACGTCCTGCGCCAGGACCCCGACATCATCCTCGTCGGCGAGATCCGCAACCTCGAAACCATGTCCACCGCGCTCATGGCGGCAGATACGGGCCACCTCGTGATGAGCACGCTGCACACCACGGACGTGGTGCAGAGCATCCAGCGCGTCATCTCGTTCTACCCGCCGCACCAGCACGACGAGATCCGCATGGCGCTCGCGTCGAACCTGCGCGCCGTGGTGTCCCAGCGCCTGATCCCGCGCCGCGATGGCGCGGGACGCATCCCGGCCGTCGAGGTCATGGTGACCACTCCGACCGTGCGCGAGTACATCCTCGATCCGGAGAAGATCCCGCTCCTGCACACGCTCATCAGCGAAGGCGTCACGCAATACGGCATGCAGACGTTCGACCAGTCCGTGCTGGCGCTCCTGCGCGAGGGGCTCATCACCGAGGAAGAGGCGCTCCGCAACTGCAACAACCCGAACGAGCTCATGCTCAAGCTCAAGGGATTCGCGAGCACCTCGGACCGCACCTGGCAGGCGGTCGACGCCGAACACGAGGGCTCCAGCTCGCCTCCCGTGGCCGGCGGCTCCCCGGTGTCCGGAGGCTCGATTAGTGGGAGCCCAGCCAAGCCCGACTGGATGTCTCGCGAATAGAGGGCCGCTCCCGTGTTCAAGAAGGTGCTCATCGCCAATCGCGGCGAGATCGCGCTGCGTGTCATCCGAGCCTGCCGCGAGCTCGACATCGCCACCGTGGCGGTGTTCAGCCAGGCGGACCGGGACAGCCTGCACGTCCGGCTGGCGGATGAGTCCGTGTGTATCGGGCCGCCCGCGCCGGCCCAGTCCTACAACTACATCGCCCGGTTGATCTCGGCCGCCGAGGTCACCGGGGCGGACGCGATCCATCCGGGCTACGGCTTCCTGTCCGAGAACGCGCACTTCGTCGAAGTCTGCGAATCCTGCGGGTTCACGTTCATCGGGCCCAGCCCCGAGATGATCCGCCGCATGGGCGACAAGGCCGAGGCCAAGCGCACGATGCGAGCGGCCGGTCTGCCGCTGGTGCCGGGCAGCGACGGGGTGCTCACCGACGTGGACGAAGCCACCGGGATCGCCCGCGAGATCGGGTTCCCGGTCATCGTGAAGGCGTCGGCCGGCGGCGGCGGTCGCGGCATGCGCATCGCGCACGACGAGAAGCAGCTGCGACAGGGCTTCGGGATCGCGCAGGCCGAGGCCGGCGCGGCCTTCAACAACAACGCCGTGTACCTCGAGAAGTACATCGTCAAGCCGCGGCACATCGAGATCCAGCTGTTCGGCGACGGCCACGGCAACGTGGTGCATCTGGGCGAGCGCGAGTGCTCGGTGCAGCGCAACCACCAGAAGCTCATCGAGGAAGCACCGAGCGTGGTGCTCACGCCCGAGCAAAGGGTCCAGATGGGCGAGCTGGCGGCGCGCGGCGCGGCATCCATCGGCTATCGCAACGCGGGCACGATGGAGTTCCTGTACGACGAGGACGGCTCGTACTACTTCATGGAGATGAACACGCGAATCCAGGTGGAACACCCGGTCACCGAGGAAGTCACCGGGATCGACCTGGTGAAGGAGCAGATCCTGGTTGCGGCGGGCGAGCCGATGACGTTCCGCCAGCAGGACGTGAAGTGGAACGGCCACGCCATCGAGTGCCGCATCAACGCCGAGGACTTCGAGCACGGATTCAGGCCGAGCCCGGGCAAGGTGACGTACTGGTACAAGCCCGGCGGCCCGGGCCTGCGCGTGGATAGCCACGTCTACGCGGGCTACATGATCCCGCCCTACTACGATTCGATGATCGGCAAGCTCATCGCGCACGGGAAGGACCGCGCCGAGGCGATCCGCCGAATGGAGATCGCGCTGGAGGAGATGATCGTGGAAGGCATCAAGACCACGATCCCGTTCCACCGGCTGGCGCTGGCCAGTGAGAAGTTCCGCTCCGGCGACCTGAGCACCCGGTTCGTGGAAGAGCTGTTGAAGAACCGACCCGTCAGCACCACGCCGTGAGTAGCGCCCGCGTGCGCGTGGCGCTGCTGCCACCCGCGCCCGGGTCGCTGCCCGCGAGCGCGTGCGCCGCCGTGGTGGACGTGTTGCGCGCCACCACGACGCTGGCCGTGGCGCGCGCCCATGGCGCGGTGCGCGTTGTGCCTTTTGCCAGGACGAGCGAGGCACTCGCGTTCCGCGATGCTCACCCAGGCACACTCGCCTGCGGAGAACGCGACGGCCGCATCGTGCCGGGCTTCGACCTGGGCAACTCGCCCGCAGAGTACACGCGCGAAAGCGTCGCCGGCCGCACGCTGGCGTTCGCCAGCACGAACGGCAGCCACGCCCTCCTGGCGGCGAGTCGCTGCCGGCGCCGTCTGTTCGCGAGTTTCGCCGCGCTCACGGCCGTCACCGAGGCGCTGGCGCGAGAGCCGGACGTGTGGATCGTGTGCGCCGGCAAACAGGGGCGCTTCGCGATCGAGGACGCGGCCTGCGCCGGCACGCTCGCTGCCCGCCTCGCGGCCCGCGGCGCCACGCTCGCGAACGACGAAGCCCGCTTCGCCGCCCGCCTGGCCTGCGACACCGCCGCCGACGTGCGCGCTCTCGTCGAAGGCAGCGATCATGGGCGCTGGCTCGCCACGCTCGGAGAGGCGTTCGGCTCAGACGTCCGCTTCTGCGCGACGCAAGACGTGATCATGACCTGCGAGGAGTGGTGAAGCGGTTCACCTCCGCTGCGCCTGCCCGAGCATCACGATCGCGACCGATCCGAACAGCACGTCCGCGAACCACGCCGCCACGTACGGAGGCATCGCCCCGTTGTGGCCCAGCGCCTGTCCCGCCCGCATGATCCCGTAGTAGAGGAACGAGATCGCCACGGACAGCCCGAAGCCCAACGCCGCGCCCTGCATGCGCAGGCGGGTGGCGAGCGCGCCGCCGATCATGACCACGATCACGCAGATCAGCGGGAACGCGAGCTTCAGGTGCAGGTCCACCAGGTAGTTCTCGACACGCGCGCCGCTCGCACGCAGGCGCTCGACGTAGCCGCGCAGCTCGAACCAGTTCATCTCGTCCGGCCGGTGCCCCGGCTTGGCGAAGTCCTCCGGCAGCTCGCCTAGTCCACCGATCGCCATGCGTCTGAAGCCCTCGGCTTGCTCGCGGCCACCCTGGAACCGGCGTACGTAGCCCGAGACGAACACCCAGCGTTCCCCATCCCATGTCGCTTCGGCGGCGTCGATGCGGCGCGAGAGGACGCCCGACTTGAACTCCTGGAGCGAGACTTCGTGCATGCGGCGCTCATGCACCAGGTACAGCCCCACCACCCAGATGCGGCCGCCGCGGCCGAGGTAGGTGACATCGGCGCGCTCGCTGGGCGCCGCGCGCTGCAGGTGCTGGATGCGCTCCTCGAAGATCTTTTCGCGCGCGCGCGTCGCCGCTGGCACCACGAGCTCGCCGAGCAAGAGCGACAGCCCCACGCACGTCGTCGCCACCGACAGCACCGGCGCGAGGATGCGTACGAGGGACAAGCCGCTCGCGCGCATTGCGGTCAACTCGCCGAACTTGTTGAGCTGGCCGAGCGCCAGGAACGTGGCGAGCAGGAGCGCCACCGGCAGCATCTTCACCACCACGTCGGGGGTGAGGTTGAGGAAGTACTGGGCCACGAGCAACCACGGAGCGCGGTGATCCAGGAACACGTCCATCTTCTCAATCAGGTCCACCACGATGAAGATGACGATGAATCCCAGCAAGCCGAGCGCCAGGTACACGAGGAACTCGCGCAGCAGGTAGCGATCGAGGATCCTCATCGCGTGCCCTCGGCCACCGCGTCGGGCACCCGGCGGCCGCGGCGCGTGCGGTGCCACGGCAGGGTGATCTCACAGGCTCGCGCCGTGAGGTCCAAGCCCAGCATCCCGAGCACGAGGTTCGCGAGCCACATGGCCAGCCAGGCGGGCAGCAGCAATCGGTTCGCCAGTTCCTCGCCGCCGATCAGGCACACGTAGTAGAACAGGAAGAACCCGATCGAGGCGAACGCGACCGCGGGGCCGGCGCGGCGCACGCGCATGCCGATCGGCGCGCCGATCAGGACGAACACCACGCACGCCACGGGAAGCGCGAACTTCTTGTGGATCTCCACCGACAGCCCGGCGATACGGCGTAACAGCGCACGGCGCTCCATGTTCCACATGTTCACGCTCAGCTCGAGCCCCGGGAATTGCTTCGCGAGCTGCTCGAGCGGATCGCCGCGCGATCCGAGGCTCATGACCCACAGGCCCAACTGTGTGTGGAGCGGCGAGCGTTCCGGGGCGAGCGCCGGGATCTGCTTGGCGGGCACGCCGGCGGTGGTGAACACCCGTTGGTAGCGAGTGAGCGAGCGCTCGTACTCGCCGACCACGTCGGCGCGCTCCTCGATCAGCTGGGCCGCGCTCTTCTCGCGGTCGCCCCGCGCGCTCCGCACGGTGCGCTCGAGCAGCCCGCCCGCCCCCTGGATGTTGATGGTGTGCTTGCGAAAGCGCAGGCGGTGGTAGCGGTTCACGCCCACCTCGCCGGCCGGGATCTCGTGGATCTCGCCATCCTCCAGCTCGAGCACCGCGGTGCGGCCGTCCGGCGTGTAGGTGAGGTAACCCTTGCGGGCGAGGATGGTCGTGGGCGGACCGCCGGCATGCAGCTGGTAGATGGTGACGCCCCGCATCTCATTGGTGAGTCCATTCACCGACTGGACGAGCAGATTGTAGCCCGGGAAATCGGTGATGAACACGCCTTCCTGGAGCTTCACCGTGGGCCGCATCCGGCCGATGTCCACGAGCAGGCTGGCGAAGGCGTGATTGGCGTCGGGATACACGTAGTTGTTGAAGAGCGTGAGCCCCACCGCGAGCGAGGCCGCCGCAGCGAGTGGGGGCACCATGGCGCTGAACAGGTGCACGCCGCTGGCCCGCATGGCGGTGATCTCGTTGTCCTGGGAGAGCCGGCCGAACGTCATCAGCGTGGCGATCAGGACCGAGCACGGCACGGACAGGGCGATCACGAAGCCGAGGGACAGCCCGAACAGTTGCAACACGGCGATCACCGGCACCCCCCGGTTGATGACCAGGTCGAGGTAGTCGAACAGCACGTCCATCTCGAATATGAACGTGACGACGCCGAACCCGAGCAGGAAGGGAACCAAGTGCAGCCGAAGGATGTAAGTAGGAAGGATACGCACGGTTCCGCAGACTACCCCACGGATGCCGAAGCCGGCACCTTGCGGCCCGCCAAGGCTTTGACCGCTCCCCACCCGGCTGTTACGGTCGCGCTCCTGTCTTAAGCTTCCCCGGACGCGCGGCCCCAGGAATCCATGATCGGCTCGCTGACCCTGCCCGCTATCGCATTCGTCGCGGCGATCTCCGGCCTGCCGGGGCTCAAGGGTTTGCCCATGCCCGCCAGCAAGGAGCACGCCAGGGCGCGGGCCGAAGCCGCGGCCGCGGACACGCTGCCGCCGCCCTGGAGGCCGTCCTGGCGGCTGGCTCTCGAGCACCAGTTCGTGATCGCGGGGCTGCTCCCGATCGGCCGGCCGCAGGGACCACTCAAGCTGCTGCCGGCGTATGACCCGCGCCGCGTGCGCGTGAGCGTGGATCCCGACTCGGGCATCTACCGGAGCGAGGTGGAGGTGGGGGAGGTCGTGCTCACCCCCAGCTATCGCCAGCCCCTCGTCTCGTTCTCGCGCGACCTAGCAGCCCGCACGTTCCGCGAGCGCTGGGCCGATAACGCGCGGCGCAACGTGAACTCGCTCGGCAGTGGCACGCCGTTGCAGCGCACCGGCCTGTCGCTGCCCATCCCGGTCCGCCTGCCGCAACGCCTCTCCAGCATCCTCGGTCCGGGCGGTCCGGCGCTCAACGTGTCGGGCTCGGAGAGCATCCGGCTCTCCGGCACCAGCAACTGGACCAATGTGCAGCAGGGACTGATCGGCCAGAAGAAGAGTCTTTTCCCGTCGCTCGACATGCAACAGGACCTCGACATACGACTCGAGGGCCAGTTATCGGATCGCATCAAGGTGAACCTGCTGCAGAACTCCGCCAATCAGGTGCCACTCGCGAACCGCATCGCCATCAATTACCGCGGTGACGAAGACGATTTCATCCAGGCGCTGGACATGGGCAATACCAGCCTCGCACTGCCGGGTACGCAGTACGTCTCGTACAGCGGCAAGAACGAGGGACTGTTCGGCGTGAAGCTGGCGTCGCGCGTCGGTGCGCTCGACTTCACCGCACTCGCGAGCAAGCAGGAAGGGCGGAGCGAGCGCGCGGTGTACTCGGGCGGCGCCGCACGCACCACGGCCGTCGACTTCAGGGACGTCGATTGGGTGAAGGGCCAGTACTATTTCCTGTATGACCCCAACTTCGGCACTGTGTACGACGTGGACGAGAGCTCGATCCGGCTCTATCTCGACGACGCGAACGCGAGCAACGACCGCAATGTCATCGCGGGCAGGGCCGAGATCGATCCCGACAACGCCATGGGTATGCCGCTCCCCGCGGGCTCCGACACGGCGTTCGTTCGCGGCAGCTTCGACATCCTGAATCCTGGCGCGGACCAACAGTTCGAAGTGCTCAACAACATGTACGCATTCCACGACACGCTGTTCAAGGTGATCCGCCTGAAGCAGCCCATCCCCCACGATGGCCCCCACACGCTGGCGGTGAGCTATCGCGCCACGCCGCTGATCGGCCCGAATCACGCGCTCGGGACGCCGGTCGAGGTGGGCCGGCGGCTCATCACCACGCCCGGGCCCGATTCGGGCTTCACCCTGCTCAAGCTGTTGCGCGTGCCACGCGGCCTGGTCGCGTTCACGTCGGACGGGTTCTACGACACCACGGGAGCCTTCGCGCCGGTTCGCGAGCTGGAGCTCAAGAACATCTACTTCATCGGCGGTTTCGGAATAGACCCGAAGTCCTTCAAGCTCTACCTCGAGGCTGGTCAGGAGGAGCCGGCGATCACCGATTTGAACGGCATCCCATTCATCGAAACCCTCGGCCTGGACAACTGGGACGAACAGACCGGCCAGGCTCGCCGCTTTCCGGATGGTCGGGTGGATGTCGTGGGGTTCAACTCCCAGACGCGCGGGTGGGTGGACTACGCGAACGGCACCCTGTTCCTTCCCGACCCGCGCCCATTCGCACCGCGCCTGACGGGCCCCGACGCGAAACCGTTCGACCAATTCATCAACCAGATGATCACCCGGCGCCTCCGGCTCGACGGTGCGACGGGCGTGGTGAATCGGCCGAATCCCAGGGCTTACGATTTCAAGGACCCGAAAGCGCCCGACGTCTCCTGGTACTTCGGTGGAGAGCTGGCCGCGGCGCGATCGGGCGGCAGCGACATCACGCTGGGGCGCGGCAACATCCTCGACAATTCCGAGGCCGTGGTGGTGAACGGCGAGCGCTGGGTCCGCGATCGCGACTACACCATCGACTACGACCTCGGCCGCATCACGCTCAAGCGCCAGGTCGGTCCCTCGGATCAGCTCTCGGTGGACTACTCCTACGCGCCGCTGTTCGCCCAGGCGAGCAAGACGCTGGTGGGCAGCGCGTTTCGCATGGAGGGCCGGGACAGGAGCCTGGGCGGCGCGTTCCTCTACGAGAGCAAGGGCGCGCAGGACATCCGGCCGCGCCTGGGCGAGGAGCCCTCGCGCACGCTCATCACCGATCTCAACACCGAGTGGCGGTTCAAGCCCTCGTTCCTGACCCGGTTCGCCGACGCGCTGCCGGGCGTGCGCACGACCACGCCGTCCGAGTTCAACGTGCAGGCCGAGGCCGGCATGTCGTTCCCCAATCCGAACACGCGGAACGAGGTGTTCGTGGACGACATGGAGGGCGTGCGCGACGCCGTGTCGCTCGGGCTCACACCCGACCGCTGGCGCTGGTCGAGCGTGCCGCGTCGTGCCACGGGGGTGGTGCTCGGTGACGCCGTGGCGACGCAGTCGTTTCTCACGCTGCCGCGATACCGGAATGCGGAGGTGCATTGGTACGTGCCGGTGAACACCAGCGGGACGAATTCCGACGGCCTGATCCGCGAAAAGGATCTGCGGCCGAAACTGTCGCAGGCCCAGGGCTCCGAGAATGTGCGAACCGTGATGGGCATCTCCATTCCCCGGATGCCGGCCGGATTCGCGCCGGACGACTCGTTGTGGGCGGGGCTCACTTACAACCTCGACGCCGTGGGGCTCGACCTGTCGCGCTCGCAGTTCATCGAGCTCTGGGTGAACGACTGGAACGACCACCACAACCCGGATGTCCGCATGCCGCGCGTGCGCGGCAACGGCACGAACGTACCCAGCGTCAAACTGCACATCGACCTCGGGCGCGTGAGCGAGGACCAGATGCGCGCCCCGAATCGCCTGCCGAACGCCCGCATCGATACCGAGGACCGCCGGCCACGCGACAACCAACTCACCGTGATCGGCGAGGACTCCGAGGACACCGGCATCGACGGCCAGACCGACACGGGCGAGCAGGCAGCCGTCGCGAACGGCCAGCTGACGATCGCCGACCTGAGCACGGCCTCCTCGTCGGACCCCGAGGGTGTAAACATAGGACCTGTTCCTCCGCCTACTACCACTCCATTGTCAGATTTGCCCGAGGCGGTAGCTTGCCTCATTAAGCCGCTCGGTGGGCCACCGAAATGTAGCTTTGCCTAGGGCCGCCAAATGTCTATAAACGGGCCTGTAGGTTATTTAATCGTTGCCAAAAATGGAAGCAATATAAATTATAAAAGGCATCTTTAGTGCACATTGGGGAGCCCAATTTGATTCAAACGGCATATTGTGCATCTCAAACCGTCGGGTTGAGAGGCAGTAACAGTTGCCCCTCGACGATATACTCCTCTTCCCCAGCCTCTTCTCCCTTAATCATGTGGTTTGCATTACCCTTTGAAAAGGGAAGTTCGTATTTTATTTGTAAGATAAGAAATGCAGGAAAGATTAACTAACA
>JANNKI010000547.1:0-1511 GCA_031396225.1 bacterium
CCGGCCCGCCGACCTGCTCACGTTCACGGCAGCGGCCGGCGTGGTGTACGACGGCGTCGAGTTTGGTGACGTGCCGCCAAATCTCTGGGCCGCGCCGAGCGCGCTTGGCGTGGCGGGTGGCACGGCCGCCTACCACCGGCACACGTTCACCGCGGGCAGCGCCGGCGCGGTGAGCGTGAGCGCCGTCACCACGCCGTTGCCGCCCGTGCCCGGCTGGGGCCTGACGCTCTGGCACGACCTCGACTGCAACGGCGCGCTCGATGCGGGCGAACCCGCGCTGCCGGCGTTGGTGCCACTCTCCGCGGGGCAGGCGCTGTGCGTGATCGCCAAACACCAGGCGCCACTCGGCGCCGCCGCGGGCTCGCAGGAACTCGCCACGCTCACCGCCACGTTCAGCTACGGGGGCGCGGTTCCCGCGCTCTCCGCGAGCGACGCGCTGGACGACGTCACCACGATCACGTTCGCGAACGGGCTGGTGATCTCCAAGAGCGTGGACCTGGCGAACGCGGCCCCGGGCAACTTCCTCGTCTACACGATCACCTACTCGAACCCGGGCACCGTGCCGCTCTCGAACATCGCCATTCGCGACGCCACGCCGCCCTGGACCACGTTCGACTCGGCGGCGTGTGCCACGACCGGCGCCGGCATCACCGGCTGCGCACTCTCGCAGCAGCCCGCCGCGGGCGCCACCGGCACGGTGGAGTGGCTCCTCGGCGGCTCGTTGCTCGCGGGTGGGAGCGGCACGGTGAGCTTCCGGGTACGCGTGGAGTAGCGCTCCGGGCGCAGCGAAGCTCAGCGCTTCGTCGCGATCGCCCGCCGCCAGCGGTCGGCCCAACCCGAGGGCCGTGCGGCGGCGCTCACCAGGGCTGGGACCGCGTCGGGACCGCGCGCCACGGGCGCGCGCGGCAGCCCCCAGATGCCCTGCATCACGGCATCCACGAGTTCGATGCACTGCGCACGCTGGAAGCTCCAGATGTCGAAGCCGGTCCACACCACTTCCCCGTGCTCGAGGCCGTGGTAGCGAGTCATCGCGACGTTGCCGGAACCCACCGGCACCGTGCCACCTTGCACGGTGTAGAGCGAATCCAGGACGGAGTGTTCGCCGTACGTTTCCGGATCGCCATCGATGTCCTCCAGGATCTCGTTCGGTTGCGTGAGGAACTCGGCGCGACGATTGCTCGTGTAGAAGGTGCTCCCTTGATTCGGGGCGCGGGTGGGTGGCAGTGGGTCCGTGGCCGCCGTGCGCGATTGCAGCAGGACGGGAAGCGCCCCATAAGCGCCCGGCGACGGTTCGAACCGACCGAGGGCGCGGCTGGATTGGATAGCGCTGGCCACCGTGAGTTCCGAACGCAGTTTCGCGCTGTCCCACATGAGCCGGCCCGGCCCGAGTTCGTCGTACTGGGGCGCGCTCGAGAACCGAGTCAGGCCGCCCGAGTTGTTTTGAATCCGGTCCCAAGGCAGCAACGAGGCCGTCGCGGTGCTGCCGGCCAGCCAGAGCTTGCCGCCCATGC
>JANNKI010000561.1:0-4899 GCA_031396225.1 bacterium
GTGGCGGGCTTCATCGGCACGCCGCCGGTGAACCTGTGCGAGGCCGCGGTCTCCGCGGACGGGCAGGGCGTCGTGGTGGCGGAGGCGTACGTGGCCGTGGGCGAGGCACAGCGCAAGGTACTCGCCGCGAAGCCGGGCGGAGCCATCACGATCGGCGTGCGCCCCGAAGACCTGATCGTCGCGGCAGCGGGAGCGGGGCTCGCCGCGCGCGTGGAGCTGGTGGAGCCGCTCGGCAGCGAGACGCTCGTTCACTGGACGAGTGCGATCGGGCCGCTCGTCTCGAGAATCGCAACGGGCCCGGTGCCGGTGGTCGGCGAATCGGCCGCGCTCACCGCGCGTCCCGAGGGCGTGCTGCTATTCGACCCCGCGAGCGGCGCGTCGTTGCTGGAGTCCGAGCCGGTCACGACCGCACGCTGATCGGCCGCTTACAGCGGGCTGGGGGCCGTCTCCTCGGGCAGGGGTACGGCGACGTCGCGTCGCTCGCGTACGGCCAGTCGGGCCAGGACCGAGTAGACGACCGGCACCAGCACGAGCGTCAGCAGCGTGCTGAACAGCATGCCGCCCACCACCACCACGCCCAGGGGCTTCCGCGATTCGGCGCCCGCCCCGAGGCCGAGCGCGATCGGCAACACGCCGAATACGGTGGACAACGTGGTCATGAGGATCGGGCGAAGCCGGATGGTGGCGGCCCCGACCACGGCCTCGATCACGTCCATGCCCCGCGCCGTGCGCTGGTTCGCGTACTCCACGATGAGGATGGCGTTCTTCGTGACGAGCCCGATCAGCATGATGAGCCCGATCTGCGAGTAGATGTTGAGGCTCATCTGCATGGCCCACAGGCTGGCGAGCGCGCCGACGACGGCGAGCGGCACGGACACGAGGATCGTGAGCGGGTGAAGGAAGCTCTCGAACTGGCCCGCCAGCACGAGGAAGATGAACAGCAGCGCGATCAGGAACAGCAGGTTCAAGCCACCGCTCGACTCCGCGAACTCGCGGGACTCACCGGCCAGGTCGGTGCGCACGCCCGGCGGGAGCGCTTCCCGCGAGACGCGGCGCAGATCGTCCAGCGCTCTTCCAATGGTCACGCCGGGCGCCAGGTTCGCGGTGAACGTGGCGGAGCGCACGCGGTTGAAGTGGTTGAGCTCGCGCGGCGACACCGTCTCCTCGACCTTCACAACGCTGGCCAGCTGCACCAGGCCGGCGGTGCCCCGCACGTGCAACTGCTCGATGGTGGCGGGCGTGGCGCGATCGGCCGATGGCACCTGGAGGATCACGTCGTACTGGCGATTGCCGCGCTTGAACCGGCCGGCCTCGCGCCCGCCGAGCAGGGCCTGGAGCGCCGTGCCGATCTCGCTCACCGACACGCCCAGCGCCGAGGCGCGGTCACGGTCGATCCGCACCTCGAGCTGCGGCTTGTTGAGCTTCAAGTCGGTGTCGGGATTCAGCAGGTAGCCGAGCTTCTGCGACTCGGCCATGAGCACGCCGGTCGCCTTCTGCAACTCTTCGTAGCTTTCCGCCAGGAGCACGAACTGCACGGGGCGTCCGAAGCCGCCGCCCAGGCTTGGCGGGTTCACCGGGATCGCCAGCACGCCGGGAATGCCCATCATGCGCGGGAACACCGACTGCACGATCTCCTGCTGGCTGCGTTTGCGCTCCTCGAACGGCTTGAGCCGGACGAAGATGAATCCGTCCGTGACCCGGCCGGGGCCGCCGAAGCCGAGACCGCCGGCGGCGAACTGCCCCTGCACCTCGGGGATCGTGCGATAGATGGCCTCGGCCTGCTGCAGGTAGCGGTCGGTGTATTCGAGCGTGGAGCCTTCGGGCGCGAACAGCAGATTGAACACCAGCCCGCGGTCTTCCGTCGGCACGAGCTCCGAGGGCAGCACGCGGTAAAGCGCGACGGCGAGCCCGGCGACGACGAGCATGCTGGCGAGCACGAGCCTCCGGCGACGAAGCGATTCCCGGAGTACACGCTCGTAGAAGTCGTGCATGCGCGCGTTCCAGCCGCCGCGCGGTGCGTGGCTCTCGCCGTCGGCGGTGGGCGCATGGGGAGTGGCGCGCAGGATGCGCGAGCACAGCATGGGCGACAGCGTGAGGGCCACGAATCCGGAGATCATCACCGACACCGCGACCGCGATGCCGAACTCGTTGAACAGCGCGCCGATGCGGCCGGTCAGGAACGCCACGGGGATGAACACGGCCACGAGCGTGAGTGTGGTGGCGACGATGGCGAAGCCCACCTCGGCGGCGCCATCCAGGGCCGCCTGCACGCGTGATTTCCCCATCTCCATGTGCCGGTGGATGTTCTCGAGCATGATGATGGCGTCATCCACGACCAGGCCGATCGCCAGCACGAGTGCGAGCAGCGTGAGGATATTGAGGCTGTAGCCGAGGAAGTAGGTGGCGGTGAACGTGCCCACCACTGACACCGGGATCGCCACGGCGGGGATGAGCGTGGCGCGCATGGAGCGGAGGAACGCGAACGTGACCAGGAACACCAACAGCACCGCGACCGCCAGCGAGATCAGCACTTCGCGGATGGCGTCCTCGATGAACGTGCTCGAGTCGTAAGCCACTTGCAGCTTGATGCCGCCGGGCAGCACCTCTTGCAGCGCCGGCAGCGCATTGCGCACGGTGCGCGCCACGTCCACCGTGCTGGCCTTCTGCTGCTTGACGATGCCCACGCCCACGGACGGGACGCCGTTGTAGCGCACGACCGTGCGCTCGTCCTCGGCGCCGACCTTCACGTCGGCCACGTCCGACAGCCGCACCGGGGCGCCCCCGGCCTCCGCCACCACGATCGAGGCGAACTCCTCGGGTCGCGTGAGGTCGCCACGTGTGCGCACCGAGAATTCCCGGCCGCGCCCCTCGATCCGGCCCGACGGGATCTCGGCGTTCTCGCTCCGAAGGGCGTTCTCCACGTCGGCCACGGTCACACCCCGCGCGGCGAGCCGCACGGGGTCGAGCCACACGCGCATGGCGTAAAGCCGCTCGCCGCCCACGAACACCGAGCCCACGCCCTCGAGCCGCTGCAGGCGCTCCACGAGCAGGTTGCGCGCGGCGTCGGACAGCTCCAGCACGCTGAAGCCCTCGCCGTTCACGGACAGCCACATGATGGGCTGCGCGTTCACGTCCTGCTTGGCGACGATGGGCTCCTCGGCGGTGCTCGGGAGCGAGCCGCGCACGCGCGAGACGCGGTCGCGCACGTCGTTCGCCGCTTCGTCCACATTGCGCTTGATGTCGAACTCGACGGTGATGCGCGACACCTGCTCCTGCGAGCTCGACGTGAGCAACTTCACGCCCTCGACCGTGGACAGCTGCTCCTCGATGGGATCGGTGACCTCGGTCTCGACCACCTGGGCGCTGGCGCCGCGGTAGATGGTGGTCACGCTCACGACGCGGGACTCGACGTCCGGGTATTCGCGGACCGGGAGCCGCATCAGGGACAGCAGGCCGAACAGCACGATCGCGAGGCTCATGACCGTGGCCAGCACCGGCCGCTGGATGGACAGGACGGAGAGCTTCAACGCGCCCCCGCGACCCTCGTCGTGTCCGCGGGCATGGCGCTCACGGGCACGACCTTCGCGCCGGGGTAGAGTTTCTGGTGTCCGGCGCGCACGACGCGATCGCCGGCCGAGAGCCCGGACGCCACCTCGACGCGCGCGGAGTCCCGCGACCCGAGCGTGACCAGCACGCGCGCCACGGTACTGTCGGCGCCCACGCGGTACACGAATGCCTGATCGCCTTCGGCCACCACGGCCTCGTCCGGCACGGTCAGGGCGCCGATTCGTTCGGTCAGGCGCACGCGCACGTCAGCCGACATCCCGGGCCGTAGTCGATGACCCTGATTCTGCACCTCGGCGACCGCGATGAACGTGCGCGAGGCGGCATCGATGCTCGGCTCCACCACGGTGACCACGGCCGGGAATTCCACATCGGGCCAGGCCGACACGGCCACCGTGGCGCGCGCGCCCGGCCTGAGCACGGCGGCGTAGCGCTCGGGCACGGAGAACTGGGCACGCAGGCGGTCGAGTCGCGAGATGCGCACGATCGGGGCGTTCTCGCGCGCATGCCCGCCTGCCGACAACAGCCGTCGTCCGGTGACACCGCTGAACGGAGCGCGCACGACCGTGCGCTCGAAGCGCGTCTGTTGAAGTAGCGCCTCGGCTTCGGCCACCGCGAGCGCAGCCTGCGCCTGGTCGCGCTCGCGCGGCGACACCACGTCTCGTGCGAACAGGTCCTCGGTCCGCCGTGCCTCGGAGCGTGCCAGCGTGAGCGCGGCGGCCGCGCGGTCGCGCTGCGCCCGGAGCTCGCGGTCGTCGAGCCGTGCCAGCACCGAGCCAGCTTCCACGCGCTGCCCTTCGCGAAATGGCAGCGAGATCACGCGCGCGGACACCTCGGCGACGACTTCGGCTTCCTGGAGCGCCTCGAGGGAACCGAGTGCACGAAACGAGTCGCTCACACGCGAGACCGTGACTTCCGCCACCTCGACCGGGGAGGGAGGCATCTGGAATCCACCCCCGGGGCCACCGGCCTTGGGTGCGCAACCGAACAGCGGCATCGTGAGTAGTGCGGACAGGAATACGCATGCCGCCCCGGAGGGGCGGCGAAAGGTAATGGCGAGCATAGGTCGCACTTTACGTGGTGCGCCGGGTCAGTACCAAGCGTGCGCAACCAGCGCCGGTCATCGGGGGGACCAGCGGGGGAGGCAGAACGAGGGGAGCGCCGGCACCGGTCAGCGGTCGAGTGGTTCTTCCTGCGTGGGCCGGCGCGCCAGGAGCTGGGCCAGCACCGGCGGTGCGGAGGCGGGCGTCTCCTCGTGGATCTCCACGAGCAGCGAGGGGAATGCTCGTGCGAGTTCCCCGGGCTCCAGCAGATGGCGAGCGCGCCGCGGATGGC
>JANNKI010000576.1:0-1596 GCA_031396225.1 bacterium
GTGATCAGCGTCACCACCATCTTCACGTTGTCCCCGGGCATCACCATCTCGGTGCCCGTGGGCAGCTCCACGCTGCCGGTCACGTCGGTCGTGCGAAAGTAAAACTGCGGCCGGTAGTTGTTGAAAAACGGCGTGTGCCGCCCGCCCTCTTCCTTGGACAGCACATACACTTCACATTCAAACTTCGCATGCGGGGTGATCGAACCGGGCTTGGCCAGCACCTGCCCGCGCTCCACCTCTTCGCGCTTGGTGCCCCGGAGCAAAATACCCACGTTGTCCCCCGCCTGCCCCTCATCGAGCAGCTTCCTGAACATCTCCACGCCCGTGCACACCGTCTTCACCGTCGGGCGCAACCCCACGATCTCGATCTCCTCGCCCACCTTGATCACCCCGCGCTCCACGCGCCCGGTGACCACCGTGCCCCGCCCCGAGATGGAAAACACATCCTCCACCGGCATCAGGAACGGCTTCTCGATCTCGCGCTTGGGCGTCGGGATGTAGGAGTCCAGGGCGTCTGCCAGCTTCAGGATCGCCTGCACCCCCAGCTCCGAGTCCTCCCCCTCCAGCGCCTTCAACGCACT
This sequence comes from bacterium, assembly GCA_031396225.1. GTDB lineage: Bacteria > Eisenbacteria > RBG-16-71-46 > RBG-16-71-46 > RBG-16-71-46 > JAIOPA01. Next base: position 582 of record JANNKI010000576.1, read on the forward strand.
GCCAATCACGATCGGGGTCTCGTCCCCAGGGAAGTCGTACTTCGACAGCAACTCGCGCACCTCCACCTCCACCAGCTCCAGCAGCTCCTGGTCATCGACCATGTCGGCCTTGTTCAGGAACACCACGATGTAGGGCACCCCCACCTGGCGCGCCAGCAATATGTGCTCGCGCGTCTGCGGCATCGGACCATCGGCCGCCGACACCACCAGGATCGCCCCGTCCATCTGCGCCGCCCCCGTGATCATGTTCTTGATGTAGTCCGCATGCCCCGGGCAGTCCACGTGCGCGTAGTGGCGCTTCGCCGTCTGGTACTCCACGTGCGCCGTGTTGATCGTGATGCCGCGCGCTTTTTCCTCCGGCGCCGCATCGATCTGGTCGTAGTTCTTCGCCTCCCCACCGTACTTCTTCGCCAGTATGTGCGTCATCGCCGCCGTCAGCGTCGTCTTGCCGTGGTCCACATGCCCGATCGTGCCCACGTTCACGTGCGGTTTGGTGCGCTCGAATTTTGCTTTTGCCATGGCTTGCGCTCCTACTTCTTATCCTTGTCTTTATTGATGATCGAGTCCGCCACGTTCTTCGGTGCCTCGGCGTAGTGTTTGAATTCCATCGTGTAAGTGGCGCGCCCCTGGGTCAGCGAGCGCAGCGTGGTCGAGTAGCCGAACATCTCGTTGAGCGGCACTTCCGCCTTGATCGCCTTGGCTCCGGGGAGATCGTCCATGCCCAGGATGACACCGCGCCGCGACGACAGGTCGCCTATCACGTCGCCCATCTTTTCCTCCGCCGTCTCGACCTCGACCGCCATGATCGGCTCGAGCAGCACCGGGTTGCCGGCGCGCATGCCGTCCTTGAAGGCAAAAATCGCCGCCATCTTGAACGCGTTCTCGTTCGAGTCGACCTCGTGGTAGGAGCCGTCGGTGAGGGTGACCTTGATGTCGACCACCGGGTAGCCGGCCAGCACGCCCTCCTGGATGGCCTCGTCGACGCCTTTTTTCACCGCCGGAATGAACTCCTTCG
>JANNKI010000633.1:0-1751 GCA_031396225.1 bacterium
GCAGCGAAGCAGGCTATGCTCATCACGCTCACCGCTGGCGCGGTCACATCACGCGACTGCATTACGAGTTCGCGCGCTGACCGAGGGCGCCGTCGCCATGCTGTGCACGTCGCTGATCGGCCGCTGGTTCGGCGCGAGCATGTGAGGACGGGAGCGAAGCGATGGTGTACCTCAAGAGCCTGCTCTTCACACTGATCATTCCGGGCACGGTCGCGGTCTCCCTGCCGATGTGGGCCGCGCCCGGGCGAGCACCCGCCTCCGGCGCGGCGTTCGCGGCCGGCGTCGCCGTGGCGGCGCTCGGCGCTGCGATCTACGCATGGTGCGTATGGGATTTCGCGAGCTTCGGACGCGGCACGCCACTGCCCCTGGATCCGCCCCAGCGGCTCGTGATCCGCGGGCTCTATCGCTTCACGCGCAATCCCATGTACGTTGGCGTGCTGACGGTGATCCTGGGGCAGGCCGTGATGTTCGGATCGACGGCCATCCTCGGCTACGCTCTATGCCTCGCGATCGGCTTTCACCTGTTCGTCGTACTCTACGAGGAACCCCATCTCAGGCGACGCTTCGGGACGGCGTACGAAGCGTATTGCGCGCAGGTCCACCGCTGGCTGCCACGGATTCCGCCGCTCCCCTGAGGACGATCCAACTCCATGATCCTGCAAGCCACGGGCTCCTTCGAAGTCGTGTTGATGCCGCTCGCCAGTGACGCCGCGCGCGGGCACCGGCCTCGAGGGGCGTATGAACATCGTCATCGAGCCCGGCCGGCACTCGAGCGTGTTCGACTACGAGTTGGGCTGAGTCCCCGCCACGCGGCTGCGGCGCTCCAGGAACACCACGTCGCGCCACTCCCCGAAATGCCGGCCGATGCGTTCGCGCAGGCCCACGATGCGGAACCCGCACGCCTCGTGGAGCGCGATGCTGGCGGCGTTCTCGGGAAAGATACCGGCCTGGAGCGTCCATACACCGGCCGCCTCGGACTCGCGCACCATGGCCTCGAGTAGCGCGCGGCCGACTCCCTGCCCGCGCGCGGCGGTCGCCACGTACACGCTCTCCTCCACCACGCCGGCGTAGACGGCACGACTGGAGACGGCGGAGAGAGCGCACCAGCCGAGCAGGACTCCCGCGGCGTCGCGCGCCACCAGTCGGGGAGTGGGGAGGTGCGCCGCATCCCACTCGGCCCAGCCGGGCGCCTCGGTCTGGAACGTGGCATCGCCCGAGGCGATCCCCTCGGCGAACACCGTCAGCACCGCCTCGGCGTCGCTCGCCGCCATGGGCGCGATAGTGAACTCGGCTGCGTTCATCTGCGCGGGGACGCCGCCAGCTCCGCCGGCAGCGCGCGGTCGCGCGCGGCCACGGCGCACTCGGTGGCGCCCAGCACGGTGTCCTCCACGACCACGCCACGCAGCAGCGCCGCAGGGACCATCTCGAAATACACGTTTCGCGGGCTCACGCCGGCCGGGGCGCCGTCCCACAACTCCGCGGCTGGCATCTCGGCGATGCCCAACGCCGGCGTGTCGCCGGGCATGAGCTTCTTCCGCACCGCGATCGCCCACACCGGCACGCCGTGCTCGCGGGCGGCGAGCGCCGCGGTGTAAGAGCCGATCTTGTTGACGATGCCCTGCTCGGTCACCGCGTCGGCCCCGAGCCACACCGCACTCACCTGCGAGATGAGCAGCGGCAGCGCCGCGTCGGCCACGAGCCAGGTCTCGATGCCGGCGGCGGCCAGCGCCCGCGCGGTGTCGCGGCCCTCG
>JANNKI010000650.1:0-8149 GCA_031396225.1 bacterium
AGGCAACGCCAGCCATCGCCGCAAGCGTGGAAGCGGCAATCCCTTCGCGGACAGTGCGGGGGCACGAACGCAGCGCTCGTGCGGGACATGCCCGTGGATCACCGCACGCCCTGTGCCGCCAACATTCTTCGCCGCACAACCTGCTGCATTCGTGTCCAGTGGAGGTGCCACGCCGTTTCGTGCTGCTGTACGAAAGGTCTGGAACAGACGCTCGTCCGGTGCTCTGGGTCCTCTCGCTCGATAGATTTCGTGTGCTCCCGAATTCTCGGGTGATACCATTCAGGCAACCTCGGGCCGCCGCCCGGACATTCCCTCCCCGCAAGGCCCCATGCCCCCTCCAGCCACTGATGCCTCGAGGCAGAACGCGCGCGCACAGGCGAGAAGCCGGCGCAGGAGCCACCGCGAGATCCTCGCCAGTTCCAGGCCTCGGCGCGCCACGAGAGTGCCTGTCGTGCTGCTTGTGTTCGTGCTCGCGCTCTTCGTGCACGGCCCTGCCGGTGCGACGCGCTACGACGGCTTCATCGACATGGTCACCGACCCGTTCGCGGTGTTCCAGATCCCCAACGCGCTCCAGCCGCTCTACTTGATGCCCATGCGCGAGCCCACATTCGGGACCGCGATCGTGCGTGTCTCGGGGGACTCGGGCCTGGACGTGGGGACGTTCGGTCCGCGTTGGGGCGGGTTGACGCGCCACGTGTACTCGAAGCAACAGCCCTGGAACTCGACAAGCCTGCTGTTGAGCCTCGACAACAAGAACTCGGGGCTCACGCCGGTGATCCTGAATGGTCAGACCTACCAGCCGCGGTACGAACCCTGCGGCGGATACGACAAATACGACTGGCGTTGGCATCCCTCCACGTCCCACCAGAACGAGCAGGTCAACGTGAATGGCGCCGGGACCGAACTCATGTGGTACGACGTGACGACTTGCACCAAGACGCGCAGCTGGCCGTTGCCGTTCGTGGCGGACTATGGCATCGGGTCGGGGGAGGGCAATGTCTCGAACGATGGCCGCTACGTCGTCATCCACAACAAACAGCAGATGGTGGTGGTGGACATGGACCCTCAGGCCCCGAACGCCCCGCCGTATCCCTACCTCCGGATCGGCCCGGTGTACGACATCCCGGCATGCAGCCTGGACGTGGCGCAACCGGACTCCGGTGTCGTGGCGCACGCGTCCATCTCGCCGTCCGGCCGCTTTATCGGCGTGAAATACAAGACGCTTGTGCGCCAGGGAATGACCTCCTGCGACACGCTCTGCGACATGCGGCGGATCTTCGAGGTGGACTCGAGCCTCACCATCCGGGTCCACAACATGGCCAGCAACACCCTCCGCTGCGGCTCGTTCCAACACCGGCCGAACGGTTGGATCTTCCCGCTCAAGCACGCCGACATGGCGCTGGATCCATACGACGGCGACGAAGACGTGGTCATGGGCGGACGAGCCTGCCCCGGGGCCTCGTTGGGGCGCGTGGTGAAGGTGCGCCTGCGCGACGGACAGGTCACGGCGCTCTCGAACCCGTTGAACGAGCCACCCTACCTGCACGGTTCCGCGCGCAACCTGCAGCGTCCGGGCTGGTTCTATGTCACCTATTCGGACGACCCGCTGTTCGCGGGCGATCGCTTTCACGGCGAGGTGATGGCCGTGAAGATGGACGGGAGCGGCCAGGTGGAACGCTTCGCCCACTACCACAGCACGCATTCCACGTATCTCGCCCAACCGCATGCCGTGCCTTCGCCTGACGGTAAGCGCGTGATGTTCGCCAGCGACTGGCGCGATCACTGCACGGTCCGTTGCGGCGAGCCGGGGCAGGTGTCGGCCTATGTCGTGGATGCGCGCGAGAACGCTCTGCTGGATGCTCCCATCCAGCCGAAGTCGCGCGAGTTGTGGTTGTCGTCGCCGCGATCCAATCCCTCTCGCGAGGGCCTGGTGGTCCGGCTTGCGCTCCCCTCGGGTCGGCCCACGAGGCTCGAGCTATTCGACGTGGCCGGACGCCGTCTCGAGGCGCGGAGCGTCGGGCTCCTGGGGCCGGGCGAGCACCTGGTGGACCTGGACGAGAGGCGCAGTCTCCCGACGGGAGTGTATCTTGTGACACTCACGGATGGCCGGCTCACGCGCAGCACCAAGGCCGTGGTCATCCGCTGACGCTTCCGATACCTCCAACAGGAGTAGCCGCGTGTCGCTGGACGCTGGTACCCGTATGGGCCCCTACGAGGTCATCGCACCGCTCGGAGCGGGCGGCCTGGGCGAGGTCTACCGGACCGGGTTCCAGGACCTGGTGAGTCGGAAGTAGGGAGTCGACGCGTGAAACTCCAAGTCCTCGGACGCAGGCTGCATTACTGGCTCGCCATCGGCGTGGCGCTCCCGGCGCTGGCTATCTTCTCGACGGGCATCCTGCTCCAGCTCAAGAAGCAGGTGGCGTGGGTGCAGCCGCCCGAGCAGCGCGGCACGGGCACGGCACCGGCATTGACCATGGATCAGGTGCTCGCCGCGTGTCGGGGAGTGCCCGAAGCCGGAGTGCGCGACTGGAACGATATCCAGCGCGTCGACGTGCGCCCGGGGCGCGGCCTCATCAAGGTGTGGGCGCGAAACTCCTGGGAGGTGCAGCTCGATGCCCAGACCGGGGCTGTTCTCCAGGCGGCCTACCGGCGGTCGGACCTGATCGAATCCATCCACGACGGCTCGTGGTTCCACCCCGTGGCGAAGCTCTGGCTGTTCCTACCCGCGGGCGTCGTGCTGCTGCTCATGTGGGCGAGCGGGCTCTACCTGTTCTGGCTGCCCATCTGGGTCAAGCGCCGCAGGCGCCTGACGGCCGCGCGGCGACCGCGCATGTCCGAACCCGCCGAGAGCTAGCGGCCAGCGCTGGCCCGCCACGTCGCACACAACGAGCGAGCTGTGTGCGACAGGAGTTGAATCGCGACGAGATCGACTTCGCGAATGGACGGGAGGGACCGGGGCTCACCGCATCAGGGGCCGGTCCGTTTGAACCATCCCGGCCGGGACCGGTTATGCTCCGCTCCTCTGGGTCGCCGAGGGTCCCCATGGAAGCGGAGGATGATATGAGCCAGCCGAGCATCGTGGATCGCTGGATCGGGTGGGCGCCGCAGCTGAAGGCGGTGCTGCGCATCGTGACCGGATTCCTGTTCATCTGGCCCGGCACCATGAAGCTGTTCGCGTTCCCCGTGGGCATGCCGCCCAACAACTCCACGGCGGTGATGGGGACACAGATCTGGGTGGGTGGCTTGCTCGAATTCGTGGGCGGCACGCTCGTGCTGCTCGGGCTGTTCACCCGCCCGGTCGCATTCATCCTGTCGGGCGAGATGGCGGTGGCCTACTGGCAGTTCCACGCGCCCAACGGATTCTGGCCCGTCGTCAACAACGGCGCCAACGCGGCGCTTTTCTGTTTCGTGTTCCTGTACTTCTCGGCCGCGGGAGCTGGGGCGTGGAGCCTGGACGCCATGCGGCGGAAGGGAGCGGCCTGATGTGCCGGAACATCAAGACACTCCACAACTTCGCGCCACCTGCAACCGCTGACGAGATAAGCGCTTCCGCGCTGCAGTTCGTGCGGAAGCTGAGCGGCTGCACGAGGCCCTCCCGAGCCAACGCGGCCGCGTTCGACCGCGCGGTGGACCAAGTCTCGCTGGCCGCGCGCGAGTTGCTGGAGTCGCTCGTCACGAGTGCGCCACCCCACGACCGAGCGATCGAGGCGATCCGGGCACGCGAGCGCAACGCTTCGCGCTTCCAGAGTCGCGGGCCAGCGCCCGGTTGCTGACGAAGCGTGGTTCCGTGCGGGCGGGTCGCCCTCAGACGGCGTCGAGCACGAAGTGGAATCGCGCGCGCTGCGGCTTGCTGCCCTCGGCGAGCGCCACCAGCAGTTCCGGCGCGAACAGCCCGTCCCGGCGATTCCGCGACTCACCTGGGAAATAGAGCTGTGTGGTGAGCACCCGGCCGGCCCCGGACCCGGCGGGTGGCCGCGGCTGGACGCGCACGTGGAAGTGCCGCGTTCGCCCGGGATAGAGCCCAGGCAGGACGCTGGTGAGCTGGTAGCGACCCTCTGCGTCGGAGAACTGGTGGCCGCGCAGGCGGAAGCCCTCGTTGTCGTAGTGCCCTTCGCCATCGGCATGCCAGAAATCGAGCAACACGCCGGCGAGCGGACGGCAGTTCCGCCCGAACACGCGCCCGGTGAGTTCCAGCCGCGTACCCGGGATCCCAGGCTCGATGAGCGAGCGGCGCTCGGGAGACGAGAGCTTGTAAAACGGCCCCTCGGTCTGTGGCGGCGTGGGTTCGTCGTCGTCGCCGCACTCGGGCGTGGGGGTGACGACGCGGCCGCGTTCCACCGCCGCGACACGCGCCTCAGCCGCCGCGGCCTCGTCCACCCCGAGCAGGTGGGAGAAGAGCGTCGAGGCGAATGGAGCGGCCGCCAGGAGTCCGAGGAGGCGCCGACGGTCGGGAATGAATGCAGGTTTCATGGGACGCAGTCTTGCGGCGCCTCGCATGTCGCGGCAAGGGCTTTCTTCCGAGCGCGGTGAGTTGCGGTAGCATGACGCCATGCCCATGCACCCCGGCATGAGACTCGGGCCCTACGAGGTCCTCGCTCCGCTCGGCGCGGGCGGGATGGGCGAGGTTTATCGCGCCCGGGACTCACGCCTTTCGCGCGAGGTCGCCCTCAAGGGCCTGCCCGAGGCGTTCGCCGCAGACGCCGAACGCCTCGCCCGCTTCCGGCGCGAAGCGCAGACGCTCGCGGCCTTGAACCACCCGAACATCGCCGCGATCCACGGGCTCGAGGAAGCGGAAGGCTCGCCCTATCTCGTGCTCGAGTTGGTGGCGGGCGAGACGCTCGCCGCACGGCTAGCGCTGGGGGCGCTGCCGCCCGCTGAGGCCATCGCCATCGGCGTGCAGGTCGCCGCCGCGATCGAGGCCGCGCACGAACGCGGCATCGTGCACCGGGATCTCAAGCCCGGGAACATCATGATCACGCCGACGCGCGTGGCCAAGGTGCTCGACTTCGGGCTCGCCAAGCTGGACGAGTGCCTGGCGTCGGGCCCGAGCGACTGCGATTCGCCCACGGCCGCGAGCCCCGCCGCCACCGTGGCGGGTGTGATCCTCGGCACGGCGGCCTACATGAGCCCGGAACAGGCGCGCGGGCAGGCGGTGGACCGTCGGAGCGACGTGTGGTCGTTCGGGTGTGTGCTCTTCGAATGCCTCGCGGGCCGCGCGGCGTTCACCGGTGCGACCGCGCCGGACCTCATGGCACGCATCCTCGAGCGTGATCCGGATTGGGGCGCGCTTCCACCCAGCACTCCATTGCGCGTGCGAGAGTTGCTCCGACGCTGCCTTCGCAAGGACGCGGACGCGCGCCCGCGCGACATGCGGGACGTGCGACTCGAGCTGTCCGAGACCGCGGCTGGGCCCGGCAGCGTGGGCTCGCACGAGAAGTCCGTGGCGGTGTTGCCGTTCGAGAACCTGAGCGGCCCAGACGACGAGTACTTCGCGGACGGCGTCACCGACGAGATCCTGAATGCGCTCGCGCAGCTGGAGGGACTTCGCGTGGCCGCGCGTACGTCCTGCTTCGCGTTCAAGGGGCGGCGCGAGCACCTGCGCACCGTCGGCGAGAAGCTCGACGTGACCACGGTGCTCGAAGGCAGCGTGCGAAGGTCCGGCTCCCGGCTGCGCATCACCGTCCAGCTCGTGAACGTGGCCGATGGCTACCAGCTCTGGTCGGAACGCTATGACCGCGAGATGACCGACGTGTTCGAACTTCAGGACGAGATCGCCAAGGCCATCGCCTCCCGCTTGCGCGGCACGCTGCACGAGGAGGCCGACCGCGGGCGCGCCCGGCATGGCACGAAGAATCTCGAGGCTTACGAGCTGTTCCTGCGCGGGCGGGCGCTGCAGAACAAGCGCGGGCGGTTCCTGCCCGAGGCCATCGCGTGCTTCGAGCAGGCCATTGCCCTGGATCCTCGCTATGCCGAGCCCATGGCGTGGTTGGCCGACTCGTATCGCCTCATGGGCGTCTTCGGCACCGCTCCAGCCGGAGAGGTCATGCCCAAGGCCCAGGCCATCGCCGAACGTGCGCTGGCGATCGCGCCCGGAATGGCGGAGGCGTTGATGACGCTGGCGTCCGTCGTGGAGACCTACGACCGGGACGTGGAGCGCTCGCAGGAGCTCTGGGCCCGCACGTTCGCCGCCGACCCCCGCCACTCGCGCGCGCAGTGCCAACGGGCTCTGTGGGGATACTGCCTGGGCACACTGACGTCGGACGAGGCGCTTGCCATGTCGGGCCGTGCCGTCCACGAGGACCCGCTCAACGCATGGGTGGGTGCGATGCACTCACACGTGCTGGGGTTCGCCGGGCGACACGACGAGTCGATCACCGAGGCCGAGCGTTCGTACACCGCGGATCCCGATTCCTTCTTCGCGCACTGGAACCTGATGCGGGCCTACGCCTGGGCGGGACGGTATGCACGCGCGCTGGAGCTCGCCCCGGCGGTCCTCCGCGTCTCGGGACGACATCCCTGGGCGCTCGGCACGCTCGCGTGGGCGCACGGCAAGCAGGAACGGCCCGAGTTGGCGCTTGCCGTGAGCGACGAGATGGAGGCTCGATCACGCCACGAGTTCATGTCTCCGTTCTGGCTCGCCGTCGCGGCTTCAGCCGCAGGCACACCCGGGCGCGTGCTCCATGCTGTCGAGCGCACGGTGGCCGAGCGCGATCCGCTGTTGGGGTGGTCGCGCGTGGTCCCGTTCTGGGACGGGGTCCGGACGCATCCGGGGTACGAGAAAGCCATGCGGGGAGCGTGGCGCTGAAACATCGTTCGACCCGACCCGGGCCGGCCGCGGTCGAGTGTCGAGCCGGCGCCCAGTGCACCACGACCTTTGTCGTCCCGACTCGTGGTAGGGTCGGCGGATCGTGTGCGGCATCGCCGGAGTCCTTCGCCTTCGAGACGAGAACGACGACACCGCTGTCGTCGGCTCCATGTGCGCCGAGATCGTGCGCCGCGGGCCCGACGACCAGGGCGTGGTCCGCGACGGCCGAGCCACGCTCGGCAATCGCCGACTCGCCATCCTCGACCTGAGCGCGGCCGGCCACCAGCCTATGCGCGGGCCGAACGGCCGCTTCGTCATCACGTTCAATGGCGAGATCTACAACTACCGCGACCTCGCCACCGAGCTGGGGCTCGGCGAGCGCGACCTTCGGTCGCACTCCGACACCGAGGTGATCCTGCACGCGTGGGAGCGCTGGGGCGAAGGCGCGCTCGAGCACATGGTGGGGCAGTGGGCGTTCGCGATGTGGGACCGCCGCGACGAGAGACTGTGGTTGGCGCGCGACCGTTTCGGCGAGAAGCCGCTGTTCTTCCATCGCTCCCCCGACGCGCTCACGTTCGCCTCGAGCGTGGCGGCGCTCGTGAAGGCGCCGTGGGTGCCCCGCGAACTCGACGAGAGCGCGCTGTTCGAGTTGGTCTCCACGCGCTACGTGCTCCCGCCGCGCACGGTCCTGCGCGACGTGCACAAGCTGGCTGGTGGCGAGGTGTTGCGCGTGGATGCGGCCGGCGTAAACGTGCGTCGCTGGTACACGCCGGTGTTCCGGCGAGTGCCGAGTCGCCCGCGCGCGGAACTCGTGGAGGAGTTCGGCCAGCACTTCGCCCGCGCCACGCAGCGCTGTCTCGTCAGCGACGTGCCGGTGGCCCTGCTGCTCTCCGATGGAATCGACAGCAACAGCATCCGGGCCTCGCTCTCCGAACAGGGCGTGACGCCACGCTGCTTCACGTTTGACGCCACGGACGCGGGTGCTGCGCGCGCGGGCGCGGCCGCCACGGTGGACGCCGTCGAAGGCGCCACGATCGTGCGCGCCTCCGTCGAAGAGCGGATGGAGTTGATCCGCGAGACGTTCCGTTCATTCACGGAACCGGTCGGGGACGGCGCCTCGGTGGCCACCTGGACGCTCATCCGCCGCGCACGCGAACACGCCACGGTGTTCCTGTGTGGACACGGCAGCGACGAGCTGCTGGGCGGCTACTGGCTCAGCAAGGAGCGCTTCCGGCTCGCCGCGCTCCATCGGCTTGCGTTCCTGCCCGCCGCGTGGCTGCGCCGGGACCTCAAACGGCTCGCGAACGGCGCGGAGTCCCCCGAGGGCCTGCTCGAGCGCTTACG
>JANNKI010000225.1:0-6215 GCA_031396225.1 bacterium
TGCAGTTTTTATTCCGCCTCATCAGCATGAGATTGCTGGCTTAATGGCCGATTTAGAAAAGTTTCTCAACGATGACACGCAACCAGTGCCCTATCTTCTAAAAATCGGCATTGCCCACTATCAATTTGAAACGATCCATCCATTTCTCGATGGCAATGGTCGCGTGGGCCGGCTACTCATCACGCTCCTTCTGTGCGCCGAGGGCGTTCTGCGCGAGCCATTGCTCTACCTGAGCCTGTATCTGAAAGCGCACCGGACGGCCTACTACGACCTGCTCGACTGTGTCCGCACGGAAGGCGACTGGGAAGCGTGGTTGGCGTTCTTCGCGATGGGGGTGCACGAGACGGCCAACGCGGCCGTGGCAACCGCGTACGCGCTGCGGGAACTGGCGCAAGCCGACCGCGAGAGGTTGAAGCACGGCGGGCGCAGCGTGAACTCGGCCCTGCGCGTGCACGAAGCGCTGCTCACACGCCCCATCAACACGATCGCGCGGCTCGCGGGCGAGACCGGCCTATCGGTGCCGACCGTGACCAGCGCCCTGTCGGCCATGATCGAACTGGGGCTCGTGCGCGAAGTCACCGGTCGGCGCCGGGGGCGCGTGTTCAGCTACGGCCCTTACCTCGCAGCGATGGGGGAGTAGGTCGGTCGCGGAGGGTGAGCCGGCTCGGGGCCACCAATGCTACCCTCGTCGCCGGCCGCTGCCGCAGAGCAGTCCACGGAAGGAGGAAGCTTGTTCCGCCGTCGTCACGACACGATCCTGCTGGCCTTCGCCGCACTCGCGCTCGCCTGCTCCGGTTGCGCGCAGCGCAACGACGCGCCGCTCGAGCCGCCCGAGCGATTCGCGTGGGTGTCGCAGCCCATCGAGTTCTCCCCGCCGCCCGCGACGTGGACTCGCGAGGCCGAGAACAGCGGCGGCCTGCTCGGGGTGCGATTCGTGCTCACGGGTGGCGGAGGACAATGCATCATCGTCGCGGCGCATCGGCAGATCGCCGAACGCGATCGCAAGGCGGCGCTCGAGTCGCTGCTAGCCGAGCATGCCTCGCTCGTCCAGAAGGCGTTCCTGAAGCGGCTGTCGCGTGCGCGTGCCCCGACGGACGACCCGGTCAGCGAACGCGAGGCGCAGGTCGCCTACGCCATCAATGCCGCGCTCGACCGCGCGCAGGCCGACTACCTCGGCGACCATCCCGGATTCGTGAGCACCGATCTGGAGGAAGCGCTGCGAACCGCCCGGGCCTACCAGCCGACAATGGCGGAACTCCTGCCACGCCTACGCATCCGGCCCGAGGAGCGTCAGGACTCCGAGCGCTGGCGCTCCGGGATCGAACACGACTCGACCATCAACTGGCGGGACGTGTTCGTGAGCGAAGACACGCTGTTCACGCCGGAACGGCCGCTCATCTACCGCGAGGTATTCTGGGTGGAGGGCGGCTGTGCCTTCAGCGCATCGTTCCAGGGGCTGCCGAAAGAGCGGCGGACTTTCGACCGGTTGGTCGCTTCCATCGCGTTCCCGGAGGAACCAGATGCCGCGCCGCGTTGACGCGCTGTGGCTGGCGCTCGTGCTTTGCGCGTCCTGCGCACCACCCGCCGCACGGGAGTTCGTGGTGGGGCACCACCAGGTGCGCGCCACGTTGCCGTCGGGCTGGGAGCACGTGGACCACGGACAGGAACACGTGCTGAGGAACGGCGAAGCGAGGATCGTCGTGACCGACGAGGGGTTCGCCACGCCTGGCGCCACGGTGCAAGCCATCGAGGCCGTGCGCGAGCGCTGGCGACTGGGGGACGCGCGGGATGCGGCCGAACAGCTCCGCTCGCTCGAGCTGCCTATCTTGAACGCGCTGCCCGCCGTGGAGCAGCATGAGTTCTGGGCTTACTGGAACTCCGTCGCCTACGACGCCTCGCGACGCGACACGCCAGAGGCCGAGGCGGCATTCGACACGCTGCTCGCGCGGGCACGGGTACTGGAGCCGCTGTCGGAGCCCGCCGCCGCGCGCTGGGTGTTCGCCACTCACATGGACACGACGCGCCATGAGATCGCCAGCATCGAGATGCACCCGAGCGGAACCAGGGCCTGGACCGTGCTCCGCACGTGGAACCGTGTCACGCACCTCGAGCGCCGTTGGCTCGCGTGCCGCGTGAACGCCGGCTCGCTCCTGGTGGTGGACCTGGAACGCGACCCGCGCGGCGACGCCCTGCCGGTATTCGAGCGCCTGCTCGCGAGCATGCACGTCGGGGCCGTCGCGCGGTGAAGGTGTGAAGGGTTAGTCTGGTCGGATGATCCCTCGCCATGTGCTCGTCGTGGGCGCCGGCGCCGCCGGCCTCACCGCCGCGCTTCGCGCCGCCCAGGCCGGGGCGCGCGTGACGCTGCTGAATGCCCACCCGCGCGTCGGGTTGAAGATCCTGATGAGCGGCGGCACGCGCTGCAATGTGACGCACCGCACCGTGACGGAGCGCGACTTCCACGGCGGCTCGCCCAACGTGGTGCGCCGCGTGCTGCGCGCGTTCACGCCCGAGCAGACGCTGCGCTGGTTCGAGGACGAGCTGAGAGTGGCGTTGAAACTGGAGGAGACGGGCAAGTACTTCCCCGAGAGCGACGACGCGCAGACGGTGCTCGACGCGCTGCTCGCCGCCTGCGAGCGCGCCGGGGTGGCACTGCGCGCCGGGGCGCGCGTGGTGCGGCTGTCGCGTGACGGCACGACGTGGCGAGCGGGTGTGCAGCGCGTGAGCGGAAGTGCCGAGTTCGGCGAGGGCGTCGCGCGGTCGGGCTCGGTGTTGTTCGAGTTGCCCGCGGTGGAGCCCGTGGAGTGGCTGGAGGCCGACGCCGTGTTGCTCTCGACCGGCGGGCTGTCGTTTCCCCGAACCGGCAGCGACGGCACCGGCTACGCGCTGGCGTTGGCGCTGGGGCACACGCTCGTGCCCACGATGCCGGCGCTCACGCCGCTCGTGGCCGTGGACCCGCTCTGCCGCTCGGCGCAGGGCGTGACGCTCGAAGCGGAACTGGCGCTGTGGGTGGACGGCCGCGTGGCCGAGCGCGTGCGCGGCTCGCTGCTGTTCGCGCACTTCGGCGTGACCGGTCCCGCGGCGCTGGACCTGTCGCGTGCCTGGCATGCGGCGGAAGGGCGTGCGCGACGCGTGACGCTCTCGTTCGCGCCGGGGCACTCGTTCGAGAGCCTGGATCAGGACTGGATGGACTACGCCGAGGTCAATCCGAGGCGAGGCGTGCGCACGTGGCTGGGCGAGCGGCTCCCGGAGCGGATCGCCGACGTGCTGACCACCGAGAGCGGCGTGGGCGGCGCGGCGATGTCGCAGATTCCGCGAGAGCGCAGGACGAAGCTCTTGCGCGCGCTGACCGAACGCGACATCGGCGTGACGAGCACGCTCGGCTACGAGAAGGCCGAGGTGACGGCGGGCGGCGTGCCGCTGGCGGAGGTGGATGCGAGCACGCTGGAGTCGCGGGTCGCGCGAGGGTTATGGCTGTGCGGGGAGATACTGGATGTGGAGGGGAGACTGGGCGGGTTCAACTTCCAGTGGGCATGGTCGAGCGGGACCGTGGCGGGGCGGGCCGCAGTGCGCCATTCCGCCTGAGGTGGAGTCGATGATGCGTGCGACGGATCAGCTGCTCGCAGCGCACTAGCCCGCCGCTGCTGCTGTCGCCCCGCCCTCCATTCGCATCATCACCAGCAAGTACCACCCGAGCATCACGATCCACGGTAACTCGGGCAGCTTCCAGCCCGCGGGTTCGATCACGAGCTCGGCTGAGAGGTGAACGAATCCGCCGCTCTTGAACGTGAGCAACGGCTCGCCGGACTCCGTTTGGAACACGATCTGGCTTTGCCACAGGTTCGAACTCGCCTGCAGCACGCGGCCACTTGAGAGGTGAAGTGTCCCGCCGCCGCTCCAGGTGTTGTTCGCGAACGTCGCGACGTCTGTTTCTTCTCCGCTTCGACGAATGGTGACCTTGGTGCGGACGAAGCCGGTCCGCTTGAAGGTCCAGCCGCCGTCGCCGCTCACGCCAGTGGCGAATGACCCGAGCATGCTGCGGAACTCCAGCGAAGCTGCGGGCTGGTCATCCGCCTCGAGCTGGAACTTGAGCTTCCAGCCGTTGGGCTGTGCCCACTTCAATCGCTGACCGACAAGCTGCCCGATGACCTTCATCGCTGACCCCCTCCGACAGGTGGTGAACACACGTCGGGACGCTAACACGCCACCGTCGAGGACGGCAGGGCTCGGGAGCGGCTCGAGTGCGCGCCTCGGGTGTGCGCCGCGACTGGTTCTCAACAATGCCCCGCCTCACCCCGTCAGCACGAGCTTCCCGATCGTCGCGCGGCTCTCGATCAACCGGTGGGCCTCGGCGGCTTGCTCGAGCGGCAGCGTGCGGTCGATCCGGAAGCGGAGCGAGCCGTCGGCGGCCCATGTGACCAGGTCGCGTCGCGCCTGTGCGGCGGCCATCGGATCGTGCCGCTCGTCCAAGCCGAACGCGCTCACCTTGAGCGAGCGAGCGTAGAGGGAGTCGGGATCGACCGGCACCGGAAAGCCGCCCGCATCCCCGAAGTGCACCAGCTCGCCGAACGGCGCGAGCATCGCGAGGCTCGCGACCTGGGTGGGCAGCCCGACCGGGTCGAGCACGACGTCGACGCCGCGGCCGCCCGTCAGCACGAGCACGCGCTCCACCAGGTCGTCGCCATAGCGCAGCGGCTCGCCGCCCGCGTCGCGCACCGCCTGGGCCTTGTCGTCGTTCGAGACCGTGCCCAGCACGCGCGCGCCGATACGGCGCATGAGCTGCACGGCCAGCAATCCCACGCCGCCGGCCGCCGCGTGGATCAGCACGACTTGCTCGGCGCGGATGCGCGCCGCGCGATGCACCAGCAGGCTCGCGGTCAGTCCCTGTGCGGGGATCGCCGCGGCCGTGACGAAGTCGAGCCCGTCCGGCAATGGCATGAGCGCCGTGGTCGGGCAGGTCGCCAAGTCCGCGTACGTGCCGCTCACCGCCGGTGGGCTGGCGTAGAACGCCACTCGCCGGCCGCGCCACGCTGCGTCGACGCCAGCGCCAACCTCCACGACCACGCCCGCGCCCTCGCTGCCCAGGATCCACGGCAGCGGCGTCGGGCGGTAGCGCGCGCGGCGCGTCTCGGTGTCGGCGAAGTTGACGCCGCGGGCATGCAGCTCCACGAGCACGTCGCCGGCTTTCGGCGTCGGCGTCGGCACCTCCGCGAGCTCGAGCACGTCGGGCCCGCCGACCTGGTTCATGACGATCGCGCGCATCACTCGTAGCTTATCATCGGCCGCCCGCCGCCCCATGCGGCGTACAGCCGTTCGCCTTGCGACCGAGCGCCCCGTTCGCGCACAATGTGCGGTTCATGGCCGCCTCCATCGGTTCCCGCATCGGTCGCTACCAGCTCATCGCGCTCCTCGGCAAGGGAGGCATGGGCGAAGTGTACCGTGCGCTCGACGACCGTCTGGGACGCGACGTCGCGGTCAAGGTGCTGCCCGCCCTGTTCAGCGCCGACGCGGACCGGCTCCGGCGATTCGACCAGGAAGCGCGCGCGGCGGGCGCGCTCAATCACTCCAATGTGCTCGCCATCTTCGACCTCGGCACGCAGGATGGCGCGCCGTACATCGTCTCGGAGTTGCTCGAGGGGGCCACGCTGCGCGAGCGCCTCGCCGCGGGCGCGCTACCGCTGCGCAAGGTGATCGAGTTCGGCGGCCAGATCGCGCGGGGCCTCGCGGCGGCCCACGCCAAGGGCATCGTCCACCGCGACTTGAAGCCCGAGAACCTGTTCGTGATCCGCGACGGGCACGTCAAGATCCTCGACTTTGGGCTCGCGAAGCTCACTCGCAACGATGGCGACCCGGCGGCTCGCAATGACTCCCTCGCGGCCACGATGACCGAGGCGGGCAAGATCATGGGGACGGTGGGCTACATGGCGCCCGAACAGGTTCGCGGCGAGCCGGACGCCATCTCGTAGAGCACGCAGCCCAACGAGAAGATGTCGGCGCGATGATCGGCCACCTCGCCGCGCACCTGCTCGGGCGCCATGTAGCCGACCGTGCCCATCACGCGCCCCGCCTCGGTCATCGCGGGCGAGGTGGACATCAGCGAGTCCTGGGCACCGCCGGCGCGCCCCTCTTCGCGCGTCAGCTTGGCGAGACCGAAGTCGAGGATCTTGACGTGGCCCGACTGGGTGACGAACAGGTTCTCGGGCTTCAAGTCGCGGTGC
>JANNKI010000042.1:0-11662 GCA_031396225.1 bacterium
CGTCCAGGAACAGTCCGTCACGAGGTGCGAGGAACGCGAGTGTCTCGCGAACGAGCACCGGCTCATGAGGCGCGCTCACGCTCGCGGGCCGCGGATTCGGGCGCCGCCTCCAGCAGGTCCGACGCCGAGGGCCAGCAACACAGCTTCGCGTCGGAGCCCGTGATGCGGAACAGGTCGCGAAGGTAGCGGCTCAGGCCGCACAACCCGACCGCGCCGGCACGCGCTTCGAAGCGAACGAGGGATTCCACCAGGCGCGGGACGAGCCGGTAGTCGATGTGCAGAAGTTGGGAGCAGTCCACCACGAGCCGCGTCACACCCCGCGCCGCGAGGTCGTCCAGCGCCCGCTCGATGCCGCGCGCGGCCGACAGGTCCACCCAGCCGCGGAGTGCGAGGAGCCCCACCCGGCCAGCCGGACGCTCGTGCACCTCGAGGCGCGCGGCGGCGCCGTGGCGCCCGCGCGTGAACTGGAGGTTCATCGTCAAGGACGTGCGGGCCTCGGTGGGCCCAGCTTGCGTCACCATCACTCGCCTCCCAGCACCTTCTCCGCCAAGGCATCGTAGTCCGCCGCCTCGGTGACCAGGGCGGTCTCGAACCGTTTCGGCGACCAGATCTCGATCCTTCCGACTTGGCCATGCAGCACGGCTTCCTTGCCGAGACCTGCATGGCCCATGAGTGACGGGGAGATCGTGATGCGTCCTTGCTTGTCCACCGTCACCTTGCTTGCTCCAACCAGCGCCGTCCGCGCGAACGCCCGGTGTTCCCTGGGGCCCGTCGACAGTCGCTGGAGAAGATCCTCGAGCCGCTTCCAATCGTCCTGGGCGTAGAGCCACACGCACCCGTCGAGACCTCGCATGATCACGAACTTTCCGAGCGGCTTCCTGCTGTTGCCCACATTCCGCATCGCCGCCGGCACCACGACGCGATTCTTGTCGTCGATCGAATACGTCTCGGTGCCGAGAAACGTCGCCATCTCGCGAGTACCCCACGGGGAACCACTGCTCCCCCAGTCCTACCACGATTCCCCACGGCTCCCCACAGGCCGGCAACATAGGGGCACGGCTCGATCGGAGTCAAAAGAAAAAATCGGCGACGTGACGAAATCCCCACTGCACGGGTGTGCAGTGCCGCGAGGTCACATCAGCGAGCGGCGTCCAGCGAGTCGTAGGCCGCCCAATCGATGCGGTAGAACGAATACACCGCGGAATCGGGGCGGGCGACGCCGAGGTTCGGCAGCGACGCGTGACCGATGGGGACGAGCGCCGCACCCCACGGGCTCCGGTCTCGCAGGTCCCACGCGCGCGGCGCACGATCCACGAGGAAGTCGGGTCGGGAGAAACGAGCGAACTCGAATCGCGACACCGCGTCTTCCTGGGGCCATCGCCGCAGCACGGGCACCATCGCCGGCGTGACGAGACCCGCGAGGTCCACCACTCGACGGCGGCCGAAGTAGCCGAGCGCGCCGATGTCGGGCGCGGCGATCACGGCATCGGCCGGCGTGTTAGCCTCGAACCACTTCCCCCACGGGATCAGGCTCGCCTGCATGCCGGCGCTGAACGAGTCCACCTGGGGGCGCACGACTCGCTGCCAGGTGAACAGGTTCTGCGCCAGCACGAGTGCGGTGAGCAGCGCCCCGGCGAAGAGTGCGCGTGCGCTCCCCTGCCCCGCCCCACGCGCGGCGACGGCTCGGTCCAGCGCGCGCCACGCGAGCCACGCCAGCACCGGCAACAGCGGCACCAGGTAGCGGGACAACACCGGCACGCCCCGCACCGTATAGAGGAGCGGCACCGCAACGAGCCAGGCCCAGGGCAGAAGCCGCTCCCACGGACGCGCGCGCGGCCGGTCGCCGCGTGCGACGCGCACGGCGATCGCCACGAGCAGCACGCCCACCACCATGCCGTCTGTCGCGGCCACGATCGCCCCCTGCCGCGCCAGTTGCTCGAGGTGATAGGCCAACCCCGCTCCACCCGCGGCCTTGGCGGCGAGCGTGTTGGGCCACGCCGAGCCGAAGTAGACGCGCGCGAACACCAGCCAGCCGCCCTGCACGAGCCACGCCGGCCATAGCCCCACGACCACCTGCCGTAGGCCGGGGCGAAGGCCGCGCTCGGCCACGATCAGCGCGCCCCACAGCAGCAGCAACAGGATGCACTCCGGCCGGACGAGCGCGGCGAGCGCCCACCACAGGCTCGCGAGCCGCGTTCGGCCGCCCCACGGGGTCGTGGACGTGAACGCCACGAACCCGGCCAGCACCAGCGCCACGGCCAGCGGCGTCTCCATGCCCGAGAGCGACCAGCGCAACATCCACGCGTGGCCCGCCCAGGCCAATAGCGAGAACGCCCGCAGCCACGGGTTGGCGAGCGTGCGTCGCACGAGCGCGCTCCAGAGCAGCAGCGAGGCGAGCGTGGCGAGCGCGCCCAGCAGTCGCGCGGCGAGCAGACCGTTCACGCCCATCGCCATCGCGTCGGCGATCAGCAGCACCCACAGCGGACTGGTGCTGCCGTAGACGCGCTCGCCCGGGTTGAACACGAAGCCTTCACCTTGAGCGAGGTGTCGCGCGTACTGCAGATGGATGAACGTGTCGTCCGTGACGTAGTGGCGCAGCGGCCATGCCAGCGCCGAAGCGAGGATCACGGCCAGCACCAGCGCCACGCGCTCGAGGCGCGCTCCGCTCGACACGTTGCTCACGTGCGCTCCACGAGGGTATCGAGCGAGCGCGCCAGATCCGCGGCGATCGACGCGCGCGTGTGGTCGGCCAACCACCCGGGTCGCTCGACAGGCGCTCGCCCGTCCACGCGCCAACGCGCGAGACGCGCCGCGAGCTCTCCCGCCAGCGCCTCGGCCGAACCCTGGGGCCGCACCCACCCTCCGGCGCGCATCACCAGTTCGGCGGCCTCGTCGCCCTCAGAGAGGAGCGCCAGGATGGGACGGCCACTGTCCAGGTACTCGTAGAGCTTGCCCGGCACCATGGTGCGATACCCCTCGCCGCGAGGCTTCCACAGCAGCAGCAGCTCCGCCGATCGCTGGAGCGCGCGCGTGGCCTCGTGCGACAGCGGCCCGGTGAACCGCACGACGTCTCCCAGCCCGCGGGCGTCGGCTCGCGCCTCCCAGTCGCGGTCGTAGGGGCCCGCGAGATCCACTCGCAACACCTCACGCGCACCCGACTCGCGCTGGAGCAGTCGCTCCACCGCCTCGAGCAGCGTGCCCACGTCCTCCATGAGTGACAGCGTGCCGGTGAACGCGATGCGGAAGTGCGCGGCGTCCGCGGGCGCGGGGGCCACGCCCGCCGGCTCGAAGCCATTCGGCAGGTGGAGCAGCCGGCGCGGCCGTCCGTGCGTGCGAGCCTCGAGCTGACGGGCGTGCGTGCGCGAGGCGGCGAGCACGAGGTCGGCACTACCCGTGACGCTCGACTCCATCGCGGCGTGTCGCGCCCGGTGCCACGGCGTCGGGGGCGTGCGGAAGTGGAGTCCGACCCACGGATCGCGGAAGTCCGCGACCCACGGCAGTCCCGCGCCGCGCGCCACGTCGTGGGCCGCGAGGTGCGCGCTGTCGGGCGGCGAGCTCGACAGCACGGCGTCCACCCCTCCGCGCGCCACTCGCGCCGTGGCGACGCCGCGCGCGCGACGCGACCAGCCGGCGTAGGAGTCCGGGAGCAGCCACCAGTCCGCGAGCGAACGCAGCGGCGCGAACGCGCTGCCCGAACGCCGGCCCGATCCGCCCGCTCCGCGCAGTCGGAGCCACGCCGAGAGCGCGCTGCCCCCCGAGACGCGCAGCACCTCGGTCTCGGCGGGCACCTGTGCCAACAGCGACTCGTCACGCACCCAGTAGTCGTGCTCGCCGGCGCACACCACGGTGCACGCCCAGCCATGCGCGGGCAGGTGACGCGTGAACGAGAGCACGCGGTGCACGCCGCCGCCCGCGAGTGGCGGGAAGAACGTGGCCAGCACGAGCAGGCGCTTCACGCGGCGTCCGCGTCGGCCAGCGGCCGGCCCGCTGCGAGACACTCGAAACAGCGCTCGATGCGCGCCAGGTTCACGTGCCAGTCGCCGCGCGCGGCGATGAGCGCGGCGCCATGCTCGCGCGCGGTCGCGGCCCACGCCGGGTCATCGAGTACGGCGCGTACGGCCTCCGCGAGCGCGCCGGCGTCGCCCACCCGAAAGAGCTGAGCGGTCTCGCCCGAGCGCACCCACTCGCGGTTCCCGGCGATGTCGCTCACCACGGGCACCGCGCCGGAGGCGAGGCTCTCGAGCAGCGACTGGGAAGTGGAATCGGAGTGCGACGCCGACACCGTGACCTCGGCGCGCGCGAGCCACGCCGCGAGTTCGTCGGGCTCCAGTCGTCCCAGGAATCGAAAACGTCCCGTCGGCAGGCGCGCCGCCGCGAGCCGTTCGAGCGCGGGCCGGAGCGACCCGTCGCCGGCGAACACCACCCGCGCGTGGGCGTGCGTGTCGAGCACGCGCGCGCAGCCCTCGATCACGACTGGTAGGTCGTACACGGGCTCGTGCATGCGCGTGCTCAGGAGGAGACCTCGTTCACGCGTCGCGAGCGGCCGGAAGCGCGCGCGGTCCACACCCCACGGGATCACGCGCACGCGTTCGGGCGGCGCGCCCGCGACCCTCGCGGCCTCGGCCAGGTTCTCGGCGTCACACAGCACGAGCGCAGCCCGCGTGAGCGCGAATCGGGCGCGCGCGCGCTGCCAGGGATCGCGCCCCGCCGCGAGCAACAGGTCGCTGCCCCAGGCCGCGAGCGAGAACGGCCTCGAGCCGGCGAGCGCGGCCATGACGCCATAGTTGGGCACGTAGTGGGCATCCACCAGGTCCGGCTGGAATGCGGCGAGCTCCCGTCGCAACCTCGGAACGGCGAGCGGGTAGCGGAGTGCCCCGGGCAGTGGCGCGTGCGGCAGGCGTCTCGTGGGAAGCCCGTCGGGACCCGGTTCCAGTGAGTAGAGCCGCACGTCGTGCCCGCGCGAGCGAAAGTGCTCGACCCAGCGGCGCGTGTGCACCACCGACGCATTGGCGAGCGTGGCGATCCTCATGCGGGCACTCCGCGCGAGCGAGCGCGACGACGGAACCACTGCACGCGCGCCAGCATGCGTCCCGGCAGGCTCGCGTGCCGTGCGTCCAGCCAGCGCACCGGGTAACCCACGTCGAGCGCGCCCACCGCCGACTTGAACGCCGAGACGTGCGGGAGTTCCGAGCTGGCACCCAGGTTCAAGCGGCGCCGCCCGCGCTCGCTGGCCCACTTCGCGACCGACCAGAGCAATCGCAGGAACGCC
The DNA here is from genome assembly GCA_031396225.1 of bacterium. Taxonomy (GTDB): domain Bacteria; phylum Eisenbacteria; class RBG-16-71-46; order RBG-16-71-46; family RBG-16-71-46; genus JAIOPA01. The sequence continues at coordinate 5,270 of JANNKI010000042.1, forward strand.
TGCGCGCGGCGTCCGTCGGGATGGGTCCCGCTCCACCACAGGAAAGTCTCGTACGGCCCGTCGAGCGCGAGCGTCGTGGACACCAACCCGCTCTGCGAGCGCAGCGTGAACAGCCGCGCCACGGGCGCGTCCCGGTCGCCCGCGCGCAGCAGTCGGCGCGACAGCTCGAGAGGCAGCGGCCGGTGCCCGGGCCAGTGCCGCGACTGGGCGAGGTGAAGCGCGTAGGCCTCGTCGAGCGCCCCGGCATCCTCGGCGAACTCGAGCGGCCGCTCGCGCGACCGCTCCAGCGCCTGGCGCTGCTTGCGGCTCATGCCGGCGCGCACGGCGTCGAGACCTTGCCCGAGCGACACCACCGCGGCCTCGAACAGGCGCGTCTCGCCCGGCACGCGGGCGAGTGTCTCGGCGGCGGGTGCGGGTCCCTCGGGGCGATAGAAGGACCACTCCCCTCCCACCGCTCGCTGCTCCGCCGCCAGCTCGGCGAACGCCGTGCACAGCGCTCGATCCACGCGCGCATGCTCGCCCGGCCGCGCGAGCGGCGCGGCGGGTAGCAGCCACGGTAACGCGTGCAGCCAGCGGAATGGCCCGCGCCGGGAGATCACCAGCGGCGCACCACCCATGAGCACGCCCTGCTCGCGAAGTACCAACACGCGCCACTCGAATGCGGGGCTCGCCGCCACGAGTGCCTCCCAGAACTCCGGCCGATGAGTCGGAGAGGCCGAGGGGTCGGCCGCCAGCAGCGCGTCCCAACCGTCGGGAACGGAGTCCAGGACCGCGACGTCAAGCACGGTCACGGCCGTGACGCCCGCGCCTCACCCATTAGCGCAGCACGACGACGCGCGAGGTCGCTTCGGCGCCACCGCCTCGCACACGCACGAAGTAGATCCCGGGGCCCACCCAGCGCTGGTCGAGGTCCCGGCCGTTCCACATCACCTGGCCGTTGCTCCCGAGCGAGAAGCGATGCACGAGCCGGCCGCTCAGGTCGTGGATCTCGCCCTGGTAGGCCTTGGCCTCGCCCTTCAAGCGCAGCTGGAACCCGGCGCCGGTGAGCCATGCCGGATTGGGATAGAGCGAGACGTGAAGCGAAGCGAGCTTGGGCTCGGGCGGCGGCACGTAGTCGGGGTCGAAGCGATTCACGCCACCCGCGGTGCCGATCCACACCGCGCCAGAGGGCTCGGTGAACACGGCTCGCACCTCGAGGTCGGCGAGCGGTGAGTTGTCGGGCGTGTAGTCCACCGGCACCTGTCCGCGCCGATGCACGCGCAGCCCTCCGGTCGTGCCCACGTACACCGTGCCGTCGCGGGCCACCGCCAACGGGTGCATGCTGGCGAGTGCCGGCGGTCCCGCGATCGTCAGCCTGGTCGCGACCGCCCGAGTGCCCTGCCGGAAGCGGTGCAAGCCGTCCGTACCCAGCACCCACACGGAATCCCCCCGGATCGCGATGCCGAACACGTCGAGCAGGTTCGTGCCGGGCACATCGGTGAGCGTGATGGGCTGTTGGAGCGTTGGCGGCACCAGGAACGTGGACAGCCCGGCGCTGCTGCTGCCCTTGTAGCCCACCCACATCTGGTTCGCCCGGTCGCACTCGAGCGCGCGGATGAGGCCGTTCCTCAGCCCGGGGTAGGTGGTGTCGAAGTTCCGGACGAACGTGCCGCTCGCGTCGTACAGGTCGAGCCCGAGCGGATTGCCGATGTCGGCGCCGATGCGGTCGGAGTCCAGCCCGAACCAACGCCCGGCCTGCGTTCCCTGGTTGGAATCCGCCGCGGCGGCGTGAACGCAGGAGTGAAGGTGCGCGCTGTCGGGATTGCTGCTCGCGTAGAAGAGATTGCGGAACAGGGGCGGCGAGACCTCGTCGTCGAACAGGGCGAGCGGCCCCGCCCACATCCCGATCCACTTCGGGCCAAGCGGGTCCACGAGCATCCCGCCGGGGAACGTGGCATTCGCGAACGTGCTGTCGCACTCAGCACCCACGCAGGTCACGCCGCCCGGGTAGTTGCGCCACGTCCCGTCACGCAGCCGCCCGACGCCGTCTCCCGCATAGGCCGCGTAGACCGTGCCGTTCGCCCATGCGATGTTCCGACAGTTGTTGCCGATCGGCCCCGGAGGCGTGTGCGTGATCCACGTCGGCAGTGCCTCCTCCTGGAGCCGGCCAGCGGTCGACGCGTAGACGTGGCCGGTCGCGTCCGCTCCCACCTCGAGTGCCGCGGCATCGGCATTGTCGGTGGCGGGCGAGCTCGCGAGCTGCATCCATCCACCCGCGGGGGCGCGAACGTGGGTGCCCGCGAGCGTGGTGGCGAGCACGATGCCGTGGTCGTCACGCAACCGGCGCACGGACGCGGCGGCGCCGGCGCCGGGGATGTCGGTCGGCCAGGAGTTCGTGCCCGGGGACCAGCGGAAGCAGGTGAGGATGGCCTGCGCGGGATTGTTGATGTTGAAGCCGCTCACGAGCGCGAGCAGGTTCTGGCCGTCGGTGGCGATGCCGCGCACGTTCTGTCTCGAGAGTGGCAGCGTTCCGCTGATGAGGGTCCAGGGCGCGAGCCGTTGCGAAAGGCGCGCCACGTAGATCCCGTTCGGCGTGCTCACGACGAGCGTGTCGCCGGTCACGGCGATGCCATTGATGTTGTTGTTCGAGAACGGCGACGGCGTGCCCAGGTCCGGCACGGAACCTGCGACCGTGCGGCCGTCCCACAGCGCCAGGCCGCGCGTGGTCCCGATCCATACCGTGTCCCCCTGGGCGCGCAACACCAACGTCGTGTCGGAGGGCAGCCCGTCGAACGCGTTGAGGAGCGACCAGCGCCCGTCCCGGTCGAGCCGGCTCACGCCCTTGCCCGGAACGGCGGCGAACAGGTTGCCGGTGCGATCGAACGTGATCGCGCGAACGTCGTTGCCGGCGAGCCCGTCGGGCACGCGCGTGATGGACCCCCACGAGTCCGTGGTTCGGAAGTAGCGCACGAGCCCGGCCTCGCCCGTGGCCATCCACACCGTGTCGCCACGCGCGAGCAGGTCGTTGCACGTCTTCGTGTGCAGGTAAGTGGTCCACTGCCCCTGCCCTCGCGCTTGCGAAGACGCGAGCAACGCGAACAGTAGTGCGGATCCAAGGGCAGCGCGCATGGGCTTCACTCCAGCCGTCCGATCAGGTCCAGGAAGCGCAGCTTCCACACGAGCCACGCGGCCTCGAAGATGATCCGCCGGTTCATCTTGGAGGAGCCGGCGCGGCGATCCACGAACATGATCGGGATCTCCTTGATGCGAAACCCGCGCTTCCAGCAGCGAAACGTGATCTCGATCTGGAATCCGTAGCCTTCGGTCTTCACCCGGTCGAGGCGGATGCCCTCGAGCGCGCGACGCCGGAAGCACTTGAATCCGCCGGTCGCATCTGCCAGCGGCATGCCGGTGATGATGCGCGAGTAGAGGTTCGCGGAATAGGACAGGATGAGCCGTGACAGTGGCCAGTTCACCACCGTCACGCCGTGCAGGTAGCGCGAGCCCAGCACGACGTCGGCGTCCTTCGCGGCCTCGAGGAATTCGCCGATCGCCACCGGGTCGTGCGAGAAGTCGGCGTCCATCTCGAAGATGTACTCGGCCCCGTGTGAGAGCGCGTAACGGAAGCCCTCGCGGTACGCCGAGCCCAGCCCCATCTTGCCCGCGCGCTGCAGCAAGTGCACGCGGGCGTCGCGCGCCTGCCACGCCTTCACGCAATCGGCGGTGCCGTCGGGCGAGCCATCGTCCACCACCAGCACCTCGAGCCCGTGCGGGAGAGCAAGCAGCCGCTCGATCAGAGGGTCGATGTTCTCGCGCTCGTTGTAGGTGGGAACGATGACCAACTTCTCCATCAGGCCGTTCCTCCCTCCGCGTCCGGGGCGGCCGGGCCGACCGGCCGTCGGGCCAGCCACCAACCCGCGGCGAGCAAGAGCAGCGCCACCAGGACGCTGCCGATCGAGAGCCACAGTCCGGTGGTGAATGCACGGGAGACGAACTTGAACGTGACCTGGTGACGCCCCGCGGGCACCGCCACGCCGCGCAACGCGTGGTCGGCGCGCAGCAGCTTCGCGGGCTTGCCGTCCACGGTGACCTGCCAATCCGGGTACCAGAGATCGGCCAGCCGCAGCACCGCCGGCCGCGTGGCCTCTACCGCGAGGTCCACCTGGTGCAGGCTGTAGCGCGTGATCGTGGCCGTGCCCACCGAGTCCGCCGCGCCCGACGGGATGCCGGGATCGGACGTGAGCCAGGTGAACACCGCCGGGTTCCGCACCACGGCGGTCACCGAGTCGAGCACGCTGCGGCCCGTGTCGGGCACCACTTCCCACGCGCCGATCAGCATGGCGCGCGGCATGGCGAGCGCGGACTCGTACACGACGCCGGCGGGGCCCGCGTGCACCTGGCGCAGCGTCTGGTACCAGGCCACCGGGATGTCGGTCGGGGCCACGGGCCGCGAGAACACCCAGTAGCGCGCATTGAGCAGTGCCAGCCACGGAAGTTGGTAGAGCGAATTCGTCTCGAGCAGGTCCTGGAAGAGTCGTGGCTTGGCCGCGTGATAGCCGCCGAGCGTGGCCACGCCGAATCCCGCGAGCCGGTTGTCCTGGAACAGTTCCGACTCCGGGTAGAACACGCGGAAGCTGCCGGGAGGGCCCGCCTTCTCCAGGAACTCCACGACGTCGTCACGTCCGATGTCGAAGTTGCGCGCGACCGGGTCGCCAATCGTGGGCTGCATGACCGCGCGACTCACGGGCCACAGCTCCGCCAGCAGAAGCCCGAGCGCGACCACCGAGGCAAGCGCCACCGGGAAGCGCCCACGCCGCGAGAACCACGCGAGGGCGGTCAGCGCCAGGCCGAGGAACGCCACCTTGCCGAGGTCGCCCGTGAACGCCGCGAACGCGGAGCGCGCGGCGTCCGCGCCGAGCTTCGGCTGGTGCTCCAGTGCCATCGTGACGTAGCTGCCACGGAACGACTCCGCGCCGAACAGCGCGAACAGGCCGAGCAGCGCCAGCGCCACGGCGACGCCGGTGAGGATGCGATCCACCAGGTCGGGTTTGCCCTTGTCGCGTCCCACCGCCACCAGCGCGCCCCAGCCCCACGCCGCGGCCATCGCCATGGCGAGCTGGAACAGGATGAGCACCATGACGGGAATGCGGAACTTATTGAACAGCGGCAGGTAGTCGTAGAGCAAGCCATACAGCGGAAAATGCCGCCCGAGCGCGACGAGCAGGGCGAACGTCGCGAGGACGCCAGCGAACACGCGGGCGGGCGCGTCCGCACCGCTGCGGCCCACGAACCCACACGCCGCCAGCAGCACGACGATCACGCCGAGGTACGCGTTCGGATAGTCCGTGAACGGCATGCCACCCCAGTAGCTCGCTCCTCCGAACCCCACGAAGTTCGGGAACACGACGCTCGGAAGCTCGTAAAGGGCCATGCTCCACGACGTGGCGTAACTCAACGCCACGCCGCCACTGGCGGAGGCTCCGCGGATGGAGTGGCCGGCGTAGTCGCGCAGCGGCAGGTTGTAGATGCCGGCCACGCCGAACGCGAGAGCGGCGGCTCCGCCGATCGCGGCCGCGCGCAGCGCCAAGCGCGGGAGCTCGCCCGGCCGGCGAATCGCCGCGCCGAGCACGACGAGCACGTAGAGCCCGATCGCGAGCCACGTGTAGAAGCAGATCTGCACGTGCCCGCGCAGGAACTGGAACCCGCCGGCGAGCGCCAGCCAGCCGAGTTCGGGCAGCGTGCCCTTGCGAAGCCAGCGTGCCGCGAGCCACAGCATGAGTGGCAGGTAGGCCGAGTCCACGAGCTGGCTGCCGTGACCGTGTGCACCCACCGCGATGAGGTTGGGTTGGAACACGAACGCCACCGCCCCGAGCAGCGCCCCTTCGGGGCGCGCGCCCCACTCACGCGCCAGCAGGTAGGCGAACAGTCCGCCGAGGAAGTAGTAAAGGAGCATCCACGTGAGGTCGGGCAGCGGCAGCAGCTTCTGCACGAGCGCGATGGGCCAATCGGGTGGATAGATGAGCGGATTGTAGGCACCCGAACCGAACGACGGCATGCCGAGGAACACGTACGGGTTCCACAGCGGGTAGACGCGGTCCTTCCACAGCGACTGTTCGCCCATGCGCACGAAGCCCACCGGCGCGCTGGCATCGGGCGACACGAACGTGCGGCCCTCGAGCGACACCTCGTGAAAGAACACCACCGTGAGCAACGCCAGCAACACCGCGACCCACGCGGTGGTGAGCGTGAATCCCCTCGGGCTGCGTACGGTTTCGGTTCGGCGGCTCATGCGAGCTTCTCCTCGGTTCACGCGGCCGCGAGCCGCGCCTCGATCTCGGCCACCATGCGCGCGGCGAGCACGTCCCAGTCGTGCGCACGGGCGAGCGCCCGGCGACGCGACGGGTCAGCAGCGGC
>JANNKI010000096.1:0-4408 GCA_031396225.1 bacterium
CGGTTCGGCGGCTCATGCGAGCTTCTCCTCGGTTCACGCGGCCGCGAGCCGCGCCTCGATCTCGGCCACCATGCGCGCGGCGAGCACGTCCCAGTCGTGCGCACGGGCGAGCGCCCGGCGACGCGACGGGTCAGCAGCGGCCCCGAGCGCCTGCTCGAGCGCGCGTTCGAACTCGGCAGGGGTCGCGGCGAAAAGCAGGTCCGGCGCGCTCGGCGCGAGGTCGAGCAGCGGCGTCGTCAGCACGGGAAGCCCGGCGGCCAGATATTGGTAGACCTTGTTCGGATTGATCCCCTGCACGTAGGGGTCGCTGGCCCGGAACGGGATCACCCCAACGTCGAGTCCCTGCATATAGGCGGGCACTTCGGCGTAAGGCCGGGGCCCCAGCACCGCCACGCCCTCGCGGCGGCCGAACTCGGCCACGGCCGCTTCGGTGGCGGGCGTGCCCGGCCCCAGCAATACCACCGTGCCCCCGCGCCGGTTCCGGCGCAGCGTCTCGAGCAGCTCGAAATCGAGGAAATGGGACATCAGCCCGACGTAGCCAATGCGCGGCGCGGGCAGGGCCGCCATGTCGGCCGGCACGACGCGGGGCGCCTCGAAGTGCGCCATCTCCACTCCGTTCCCGAGCAGGATCAAGGGTCGGTCGGTCTCCGTGGCCAGCAGACGGCGGTAGTACTCCGAAACGACGAACACCCCCTGCGCCTGCGAGAGCGTGCGCCGCAGATAGGTCCCCGCCCATGGCGGAGTGGCCGAGAACTGCAGGGGGTGGTCGTTGAAGTCATAGAGTAACAGCTTCTTGCGGAGCCGAGAAAGCAGCGCCGGGGCATAGATGTTGGCCGCCAGGACGACCGGTACGGGCGCCACGCCGAGCCGCGCCAGCATGCGCCGCAAGTAGAGCTCTGCCCCCAGTTCGAGCGCCGCACGCCCGGGGGCCGTCGCGCTCACCGCGTTGTAGAGCGGGCTCGTCGTGCCGGGCTTCAAGAACGGCACGGTGAACACGGTGACGCGTCCCTCCCGGCGTGGTTCCCACGGGTCGTCCCCGCCCGCCGACGGCGGCTGCGCGAAGAACACGCGCCATGGCTCGGGAAACCGCGACAACAGGAATTGCTTCCGCGTGCGGAAGTATCCCCAGCGGACCTCCGACAGGACGAGCAGGTCCAAGGCGTCAGCCAGCCGGGACGCCCGCCGCCAGCTCCGCCTCGTGGTGCGCCACGGCGTCGGTGTAGCCGAGGTGTCGACCCGCCGAGACCGACGGGTCCGCGGGGCGGCCCGTGACGCGCGGGTCGCGCGCGAGGTAGTGCTGCGACCAGGCCTCAAGCGACAGCCAGCGCCATATCTGAAGTCCGATCTGGCGGCGACCCGCGAGATAGTCGTCGAGCGCCGTCTCCACCACGGCAGGGTTCACCCATTCCTGGAACGGCCCCTTGCGGCTCAGGCGGCGGCGCACCTCGGACGCGTGCCGGCCGCGGAACCACAGGTCCGTCGGCGTCTCGAAGCCCATCTTGTCGCGCCGTTCCAGCACGCTTGCCGGCACGCGGTCGCCGAGCGCGCGGCGGGCGATCGCCTTGGTGGTCACGCCGTCCAGTCGCTCCGCGTCGCGCAGCGAAAACGCGAACTCCACGAGGCGATAGTCGAGGAACGGCAGGCGCGTCTCGATGCCGAACGCCATGCTGCTCCGGTCCTCGTAGCGCAACAAGCTCGGCAGCTGGCGCGTGAGCGTGTCGAACGCAAGCTGGTTCCAGAGTCCCGAGCGCGTGGTGCGCGGTGCATGCGGCGCGTGCGAGGCGACGCGACGTAACCCGCTCGAGAGCACGAGATCCTTCCCCTGGCCGAAGCTGCGGCGAAGGCTCGCGACCAGCATCGGCGGCAGCCACGGCTCGAACGTGTGCAGCAGCGTGGTGGGGAGCCCCAATCGGTCGGAGACCGGACCGAACAGCGCGCCGAACGCGGACCAGTCCCCTCCGGCGGCGAGGTCGCGCAGCCGCGTGGGCAGGTAGCGGAAGTAGCCGGCCAGGGTCTCGTCGCCGCCCTGACCGTCGAGCAGCACCTTGAGGCGCGTGGCGTTGGCGAGCTTCATGACCTGCCACTGCGAGTACACACCCGGGCCCGCCGTGGGCTCGCCTTGGGCGTCCGCCAGCGTGTCGAACACGCTCCACAGGTCCGAGCCGTCCGGCACGACCACGTGCGACGTGGCGCCGCTCGCCTCGGCCACGGCACGTACGAACGGCCGTTCGTCGAAAGCGGGGCCTTCGTCGTAGGCGCACGTGAACGCGTGCAGGCCGGGGTTCCCGAGCTTCGCGGCGGTGGTGACCACCGCACTCGAGTCGAGCCCACCCGAGAGGCACGAGCCCACCGGGACGTCGGCGCGCAGGCGCAGGCGCACGGCGTCGGTGAACAATTCGCCGAACTCGCGCACGTGGTCCTCGGGCGAGCCGCTCGCGCGTCGCGCCGGATCCAGTTGCCACCAGCGCTCGAGGCGGAAGCCGTCCTCGCCCACCGACAGCCAATGGCCCGCCGGCAGCTGGCGCAGCCCCTCGAAGAACGTATGCGACTCGTGGTCCACCCAGTCGAGCGCCAGCAGGTCGCGCACGGCGGACGGGTGTGGCTGGATGCGCCACGGCTGCGTCAGCACCAGCGCGCGCGCCTCGGAGGCGAACGCGAACAGGCCACCGTCGTACTGGTAGTAGAACGGCTTCACACCCATCCGATCGCGTGCGCAGAACAGGCGCTGCCGGTCGGCATCCCAGAGCGCGAACGCGAACATGCCGTTCAGGCGTTCGAGGCAGCGCTCGCCCCAGGCGCGGTAGGCGACCACGATGACCTCGGTGTCACTCGTGCCCGCGAAACGATGCCCCGCCTGCTCCAGCTCGGCGCGCAACTCGACGTGGTTGTAGATCTCGCCGTTGTACACGATCCACGCCCGCTGCTGCGGGTCGCAGAGCGGCTGGTGCCCGGTAGGTTCAAGATCCACGATCGACAGCCTTCGATGCGCGAGCACCACCCCGTAGCGGGCGGTGGCCTGTGCACCGCGCGCCAGGCCGGGCGCCCACGCCAGGCCGGAGCGGAACACGGCCGCGGGCGTGTCCGCGCCGCCGTGCGTGAACGACTGGCCACTCACGGGGTCGATCAGGACGAGGCCCTCGTCGTCGGGGCCACGCTGCCGGAGCAGCTGCGACATGGCCTGCACTCGCCCCAGGTCCGCGCGCCCGTGTCGGTCGTAGAGTCCGGCGATGCCGCACATGTCGTTCCGCCTTTCCTGTGGCTCAGGGCGCGACCGGCCGGTGCCGGATCGCGCCTCGGTCCTTCCACACGTCGCTCTTCCATGCCAACAGCGCGAACGCCGTCACCGCGGCGACGCGCCAGACCCCGCCCATCGTCCCGGCCGGCGCCGCGCGCACGACCCAAGCCGCCAGCGCCACCCCCGCCCCGAACAGCGCCGCCAGCCGTGCGCCGCGATAGGGCAGCGGATACAGGCGCTGCGAGATCACGTAGGTGAGCGCGGCAGAAGCGACGTAGCCCGCGAACGTGGCCGCTGCGGCTCCCTCTGCGCCGAACCGCGGCACGAGGAACACGTTGGCGACCACCGCGATCAACGCCGCGCCACCGGCCGAGAGCCCGAGCCAAGCGTTGCGGAGCGAGAGGTTGATACCGAGCGCCGCGACATAGTAAGCGCCCTGTGCGACCGCGGCAAAGGCCAGCCATAGTGCGGGACGCGACGCTTCAGCGTACTCCGGGGTGGCGAGCAGGCGGATGCCGAGCGGAGCGAGCATCGCGCACACGAATGCTCCGGCGGTGGCGATCGCCACGTACAGTCCGAGCGCGCGCGCGTAGAGACGCGGGGCGTCCGGGTCCTGCGCACGCGAGAACGCGAACGGCATGAACGCCAACAGGAACGCCGACACCCCCATGGTGACCAGCGCGAAGAACTTGAGTGCGATCGCGTACGTGCCCACCTCGTCGAGCGAGGCGAAGCGCTGGAGGGCCCAGCGGTCCACGGAACCGATGATGCCGTACGCGAACGCCACCGGCACGAGCGGCAGTCCGTAGCCGAGCATGCGGCGCAGGATCGCGCCATCGAAGCGAAGCCGCAGATGATGCCGGCAGAGCACCACGCCGAGCAGCGCGGCGAGCACGTCGCCCGCGAGCTTTCCGTAGAGCACGCCCGCCACGTCGAGCCCGCGGCCGAGGACGAACGCCAACGTGAATCCGCCCACCAGCACCATCTGCGACACGTTGAGCATGACGAACTTCCACGGCTGGAACGTGACGCGCAGGAGGTCGTTGCACCACAGTGTCACCAGTGTGAACGGTAGCGTGAGCGCGCCGATACGCAGGTACTTGGCGTACACCTCCCCGCCGAGCAAGTGCACCGCGAGCGGTCCGGCGGCGGCCGCGAGCAGCAGCGACACGG
>JANNKI010000098.1:0-2717 GCA_031396225.1 bacterium
ATTGCCGGGCGATTGCCAAAATCGCAGGCCGCTTATCGCACGGCGCTGGCAGCGGTGGCTGACCTGCCGGTGCAGGCGCTGATGACGCTGGGGCCGGTGATGACACAGGCGGAACTTGGCCCGGTTCCCGCCAATGTGACGGTTGAAACCTATGTGCCGCAGGCCGAAGTCTGGCCAAAGGCCAGTGCTGTCTTGTGCCATGGCGGGGCGGGCACTGTGCTGGGGGCGCTGGCGGCGGCGGTGCCACTGGTGGTGACGCCGCTGTTTGCCGATCAGCCGGCGAATGCGCGGTCGGCCGTGCGTCGCTAGCACCACGGCATTGCCCTGTCCCATGTCACTTAAGGTCGAAGGGCGCTGTCGATGCCGCTCCGGCCGGAAGGGAGGTACGAAGTGAAGAGCTTTGCTGTCGTGCTCATGATCATTGGCATCTACGCGATGATCTACGGCGGTGTCAGCTACAGCCGGCAGGTAGCCTTCCTCGACGCAGGTCCGTTCGCGGCTGCGGCCACTGAGCAACAGCAACTTCCGTGGTCTCCCCTCGTCGGAGGGATCGCACTGATCAGCGGCATCGTGCTGCTGACCATCGCCAGGAAACGCCACACGAGTGTCCAGATGCACGAAAGGAACCCCAGATGAACACGAACAATCGCAACCGGAACACGTGGAGCGCGGTGGCCTGCGCTCTTGCCGTGCTCGCGCTGACCAGTGGAGCCGCGCAGGCAGCGGTCCCCAGCACCACCGCTCACCACTTCTCGTCGCACCCCATGATCTCGGGCACGGTGGTCACCGTGAATGACCACCAGATGGTCGTGAACACCGATCAGGGCGAACAGGTCACCCTGGAGCTGGACTCGCGCACGATGGCACCCCGCGATCTCGCACCCGGGATGGTCATGCGCGCCGAGTTCCTGGCGCTCGAGGATTGTCATTTCTACGCTCAGCGGATCATGCCGATCCGGAGCGGCATGTCCACCAGCCGGCTGCAGGCCTACGCGAACACCGGGGACAGCCATGAGGCCATCGCACGGAATGCCACGGCGTACGGCTCTGCAAGCAGCCCGGGCCATGCGAGGGTCGATAGTCGGGAGAACCAGACTCAATCGTTGGGCGAGCACTCACCTGGCATGGTGATGACCTCGAAGCCCACCACGGCGGACCGCCACTTCTCGGCCCGGCCGATGATCACGGGCAGGGTGATCGCAGTGAACGACCACCTGGTGGTGCTCGACACGGACCAGGGCCAGCAGCTCGGCCTGGTGATGGACTCGCGCACGATGGTCCCCCGCGAGGTCGCGCCCGGAAGCGTGCTGCGCGCAGAGTTCACGCAGCTGAAGGACGGCCGCTACTACGCCAAGCGGATCAACCAGATCGGCAGCGGCGTGGTGGACCGCGAACAGGCATACGCGCACACCCAGGACAGTCAGCTGGTGCTCGCACGGCACATGGCGGACTGCGGGTCAGTGGTCGCTGCGTCGCCGAATCCGATGACTTCCGTGATCCAGCACCGCGAGTCGCCCGTGGCACTCGCCTCGCCAGTCGACGAACGTCCCGCGACCCTGCCCCAGACCGCGAGCAAGCAGCCGTTGATCTTGAGCCTCGGTCTGCTCGCGCTCGCGTGCGCGGGTCTTGTCATGGTCGCGCGTGGTCGCGGAATCGCCTGATCATGCGCCGACTCGAGGAGTCCACCCGGTGACCGGGCCCGTGAGCCCGGCCGGGTGGGTCCGCCGCCGCATGCCGACTGGCACCATGACTCCGCGCCCCCGATTCCGCTGGCTCCAGAACGGATTCCTGATCGCAGGGATCCTGCTGCTCGCGCTGTGGACCAGGGCCTACGTGGAATCGCGCGGCTTCCAGTCGGGCGAGTCCCGAAAATTGGATGCCGCATTGCGGAAGGCCGAATCGGGAGTTTCCGGAGCCGCGACGAGCAAGGCCGCATTCATCGGCGCGCCCGCACTCGGCCTCGTGAATCCGATTGCACGACCGCAGGGCACGCTCGGCAGGATCGAGATCCCGCGCCTCGGTATCAAGGCGATCGTCGCGGAGGGTTCGGACATGAAGACGTTGGATCGCGCCGTCGGGCACCTCACCTACACCGCGCTACCTGGGAGCCCCGGTAACTGTGCGCTTGCCGGGCACCGCGACACGTTCCTGCGTGGGCTCGGAGGAGTGCGCGTTGACGACGTGATTCGTATCGTCACGCTCGAACGAACGCATACCTACGAGGTGGAGTGGACCGAGGTGGTCAAGCCGAACCGCGTGGACGTCCTGGATTCGACCGCCAGCCGATCCTTGACGCTCGTGACCTGTTACCCATTCAAGTTCGTGGGCCGCGCGCCGCTGCGGTTCGTGGTCCGTGCAAGGCAAGTCGAGGCGGTCGCGGGAAACTAGCGCTTAAGGGGGCGGGCCACGCGCCGTACCGCGCTCACCACCAACCGAGCACAGCGACGATTCCGAAGCACCCGAACCACTCATTCCCATGCACGCTTCGCGAGATGGCTGGCACTGTCGCGGCCGCCTCGCACCGAACGCCAAAGGAGTCATCCAACATGCGTCATGCACACTTCGTCTCCAGCATCATGCTGGTCGCGACATCCCATGAGGGCGACGCCCGCGACCAGCATGATGCTGGAGACGAAGTGTGCATGACGCATGTTGGATGACTCCTTTGGCGTTCGGTGCGAGGCGGCCGCGACAGTGCCAGCCATCTCGCGAAGCGT
>JANNKI010000165.1:0-8928 GCA_031396225.1 bacterium
CAGTGTGAAGAGCGCGGCGAGATCCCCGCGCTCGGCGGCGTGTACCAGTTCCGGGTCTCGCCCTGGTTCTGTCCAGGGCCGACGCAGTGGGTCGTGCAAGCGGGAGCTGTCCTTGGGAAGGCGTGGGGGCGGCCGCGGGGCGCTTGGGTTTTCGGCCGTTCGCAAAGCCGCCTTCAGCCGTGCTTGCTCCCCGCGTCCGAGCTCAAGCCGCCTTGCGTGCCTCGGGGTCCACGCCGATCAGCAACAGCTTCCCGAGCAACGCCTGCGCGTCGGACGGCTGCATGAGGTATTCGCTTGCGCCCGCCTCGAGCGCCTGCTCGACCCCCGGAAGGTCGTCCACAGCAGTCACCATCACCACCGGCAATCGGGCCCAGCGCACGTCCGCGCGCAGCCGGCGCAGGAGGGCCAACCCCTCCGACCCCGGCAGGTTCCACGCCAGCAGGACCACGGCCGGAGCCTCGTCCTCCTCGAGCCACGCCCAGGCTTCGCCCTCGGTCGCGACCATCGCCGACTCGATGCCCAGCTTTCCCAGGTGTCCGGCGAGCGCGACGCGCTCCGCCTCCGAGCCATCCACCACGAGTGCCTTCATGTGCGACCTCTCGAGTGCCCGCTGCGACAGCCGCGCACCTGCGTGACTTCGCCCGAGCGCCTCAATGGACATCCTCCGCGGCAAGCGAATCAGCCGCGTGGGCAGGAGTGGCGGGCGCGCTCGAGTCCGCCGGCGCCGGGGGCGCGGTCACGGGCGCGGAGGGGAGCGAGGTCTCCACCGGGATTGGCACCGAGGCGGAGCGCAATTCGAGCGCGCTCGGGCGCCCGGTGGGAACGGTGCTGCTGTCGTGCCGCACGAACTGGATCCGCGGCAGCCGGAATCCCCGAGCCGCCACCGCGCGTTCGCGCCCGCCGTTCGGCGACGGCGCGGGCATGAGCTGGAGCGCCAGGATCAGCGTCAAGAGGCTGCTCACACTGCCGAGCGCCAGGAGCCAAGCGGCTCGCAGGCGGCGCTGCGCATTCGGGCGTGGCGCGGCTGGCGCGTCGTCGCAAGCATAGCCCTCGGACCGATCCGTGGCCGGCGCGGCGCTCTCGAATCCCGCCGCGGCCCATGCCGGCGTGGTGGGCGGTGGCGAGGGCACTCCGGCGTCGTCGGGCGCGGCCGCGGGCGCGTCCGGGCGACGGAACACCTCGTCCACCGCTTCGCGGGTCATGCCGGCGGCTCGTTCGTCCAGGTGCTCGAAGAACAGCTCGAGCTTCTGCACTTCGCGCGGCCCCGCGGGATTCGCTGGCGCACGCGAGTGGCGCTCCTTGATCCACGCCGGCAGGTCGAACTGGGGACCGTCCAGCGCGGTGTTGGCTTGAAGGCCCTCGGCGGTGAGTTCGACGAGGTCGTCCAACTCGCCGTTCGCCAACGCGTCGAGCAGACGCTGCGCCTCCTCGGGATCGGCCCGCGGCGGCTGCGTCGAGGCCGCGGGTCGCACACCGATGCGTCCGTAGCCGGCTTCCAGCGCCAACTGTCCCGCGGGGCCCAGCTCGGGGCGTGGCGGCGTGGGCGGTTCGGCTGGCAGGTTGGGATCCTCCTCGCCGATCAGCGGCGTGGACGTGAGCATGTTCGGCGGCGGGAGCCCGCGCGAGATCGCCACGGCGATGTCCTCGGCGCGGTGCGACAGGTCGTCGAGGTAGAACTCGTGCGGATCCATCGCGAGCAACCGGCGCAGCACGTCGTCGTGACGCGCGAACCGCGCTTGGCGATCGCGACACTCGTGGCAGCCCGCGAGGTGGCGCACCACCAACTCCAGCGAAGGGCCGGTGAGCGCTCCGTCGAGTGACGCGGACAGCTGCTGCGCGGTCAGGTGGTTCATGCCGCGCGATCACTCTGTACGCGCACGCGGTCCACGACCTCGCGGGCGAGCGCGATGCGGTTCATGACACGGGGCGCCGGGATGCCGGTGACGCGCGCGATGTCGGAATAGGACAGGCGTTCGAACAGGCGAAGCGCGAACAGCCACTGGTCGTCGCTCTGGAGCTGCGCGAACGCGCGCAGCGTGCGTTGCTCGTCCTCCACCCAGTGCGCGCCGCGAGAGGCCGCGAGCCAGGGCTCGCCGTTGGGGCGACGCGGGCCCACCGCGGGCCGGACGGGCCGGCCGCACGTCTTTGTCGCATCGATCTCACGCGCGAGGCGCACGAGCCATGGCAGCACCGGACGGCCGGTGGGCGCGGCGCGCAGCTGCCTGGCGACGTGCGCGAGCGTCTCCTGGAACAGCAGCTCGGCCTCGCCCAGGTGGCGAGTGATCGCGAAGCAGGCCCGCCACAGCGGCAGCCGGTGCGCGCGCACGAGTCGTCGCAGCGACGTGAGGTCGCCACGTCTGGCCGCGTCGAGGAGCTGGAGGTCCTGGCCGGGTTCGGTCCAGGGCCGAGTCGGGGTGATCTCCAATCCGGAACCTCCCGCGTCGCCGGGAGCACCGGTCGGGCGCGGATCAAAGGAGCGTGCACGGTTTCTCCCGGAGTTCTCGGCCGATCCGCGCTCGAGCTAAACCCGATACGGGGCCCCGGCGGACGTCGTCTGAACGGGTCGCCGTGCGCTGGTTCCCACGCGGTGGAGCGGCGGCATATAGTGCGGCCCCATGAGACCTATCCTCGAAGTCGCGAAGGCACTGGGCATCGACCCGGCGCATGTGGAGCAGTACGGCAACTGGAAGGCGAAACTCGCGTTGCAGTCGTTCCAGGGCCGCCCCCGACGGGGCAAGCTGGTGCTGGTCTCCGCCATCACGCCCACGCCCGCGGGCGAGGGCAAGACCACGACCAGCGTGGGGCTCGCGCAGGGACTGGCGAATATCGGTATTCGCAGCGCCGTGGCGCTGCGTGAGCCCAGCCTGGGGCCAACGTTCGGCATGAAGGGCGGCGGCGCCGGAGGCGGCGCGTCCGAGATCGTGCCGGTGGACGACATCAACATGCACTTCAATGGCGACTTCCACGCCGTCTCGAGTGCCCACAACCTGCTGGCGGCGCTGGTGGACAACGCGCTCCACCACGACAATGCCAGCGGCCTCGACGCGCGACGTGCGATCTGGAAACGCGTGGTGGACATGAACGACCGCGCGCTGCGCGACATCGTGATCGGGCTTGGCGGCCGCACAGAGGGGATCCCGCGCGAGACCGGGTTCGACATCACCGCGGCGAGCGAGGTGATGGCCATCCTGTGCCTGGCCGACGGCATCGCGGACCTGAAAGCCCGGCTCGGACGCATCGTCGTGGGCTACCGCCTCGATGGATCGGCGGTCACGGCGACGGACGTGAAGGCCGTGGGCGCCATGGCGGCGCTGCTTCGCGACGCGGTGAAGCCGAATCTCGTGCAGACCACCGAGGGCGTGCCGGCGTTCGTGCACGGCGGACCGTTCGCCAACATCGCGCACGGCACCAACAGCATCGCCGCCACGAAAGCCGCGCTGGCCTACGCCGACATCGTGGTGACCGAGGCGGGGTTCGCGTTCGAGCTGGGCGCCGAGAAGTTCTTCGACATCAACTGCCGCTACGGCGGCTTCGCGCCAGCCTGCACCGTGCTGGTGGTGACCATCCGCGCGCTCAAGATGCACGGCGGCGTGCGCGTGGCGGACGTGAGCCAGCCCGACGTGCGGGCCATGCTGCGCGGTTTCTCGAACATGGAAAAGCACCTCGAGAACATCGCCAAGTTCGAACAATCCTGCGTCGTGGCCATCAACCACTTTCCCTCGGACACGCCGGAAGAAGTGGAGACACTGCAAAAGCACTGCGAGGCCATGGGGCTCAAGGCGTCGGTCAGCCGCGGTTTCGCCGAGGGCGGCAGCGGTTGCACGGAACTGGCCGAGATCGTGCGCGACCGCGTGGCCGCGAGCGAGCCGCATTTCAAGCCGCTCTACGACTGGGACGCGAGCATCGAGGACAAGATCCGCATTGTCGCGCGCGAGATGTACGGCGCCCAGGCGGTGGACTACACCGTTCGCGCGAAACGCGACCGGGACCACCTGGAGAAGCTCGGCTTTGGCAACCTTCCCATCTGCATCGCGAAGACGCAGCAGTCGCTCTCCGACAACCCGGCGCTGCTCGGGCGTCCCAAGGATTTTCTCGTGACGGTACGCGAGATCCAGCTCGCGGCGGGAGCGGGCTTCGTGATCCCCATCACGGGCGAGATCCTGCGCATGCCGGGGCTTCCGAAGGAGCCGCTGGCCTCGAAGTTCGACCTGACGGACGACGGCGAGATCGTGAAGCACTGAGCTACCGCGAGCGAGCGGCGGTGACGAGGACGGCGCCGGCCCTCGCGGACCGGCGCCGTTCGTTCACCCGCCCCTGGCCTAGTTCTCGCTGCGCCCCGCGCCTGCCTGCGAGCGCTCACCCACGCGGCCATTCGCGAGCCGCAACGCGCGCGCGGTGAGGCTGTTCGACGCGCGGTGGACGGCGACGGAGTTGGCCTGCTCCCAGCCTTCGTTCCACCAGAACATGGTCTGGTTGTTCACATCGCACGTGGGATCACCCGAGCAATCCGCCACGAGCGCGACCGGAACCTTGAAATCGTTGGCCTCGGGCGGCGACACCTCAACCTGCACCTCCATCACGTTCAGGTCCGATTGCGTGAGCGTGATGGTGGCGGCCATCTTGAGAGAGTTCTTGTGAAGGACGAGCCGGAAGTGGCCCGCGGTCACCGTGCCTGCCTCGCCCGCGGCCAACGTCACCGAGGACGTGGCGCCCAGGCCGCCCTCGAATGGCGCGGGCGGATCCTCGATCTGCGTGCCCGCGAACGCCTCGGCGCCCGAGCCCATGGGGAGCGAGACTTCGGGAGAGACGGGGTTTCGCGAACAGCCCGTGAGGAGTACAGCCATGGTCCCGAGGAACAGGACCGAGCAGAGAGGGGACACCCTCATGAGAAGCCTCGCTTGTGGGGGGAGCGACGCAGGTCCGCGTGGGTGCGGACTCGCCTCTGATGTCTGCCACTCAGCGCAAGGAAGATGCCCCGAAGTCGCACGGCGGCGCACGGCGGCGCCGCGCGGGATGCATGCTGGTCGCCGCCGTGCGGCCACGCGGCAGGAACGAGTTCCGCCCGAGTGCTGCACCGCGCACGACGCGTGCGTGCACGGTGCGCGGCGCATCAAACGCATGCGCTGGGTGTGAACCCCGTGGCGCGGCCGGGCCGGTGCGCGCATTGGCCCAACCGGCCGCGGTGAACGTTCAGGGTCTGAGCGTGGCGCTCGACTCGAATCGCGACGGGAACGCGAGCCAGTCGGGGGCGTCGGCCGGGTCCGCGACTTCGGGGAGTCCCGCGGCGAATCGCGCGTCGGCATCGGCAAGGAACGCCTGCCAGTCGGCGAGTTTCGCGTCGGGCGCCACAGCGCGCGGATGCGCGAGCAGGGCACGCACGCGCGCGGCGAGCCGCCAGGCGTGGTCCCCCTCGGCGCCGCGAGCGCGAACGGCCCGGACGATCGCCTCACGCAATCGCAACTCGTCAAAGAGCCGCAGCGCGGCGGGTGGATCGGGCGAACCCGCGAACGCCTCGCCGCACGCCTCGAGCACCAACCACGCCTCGTGCGCGACGCGCTCGGCGGCCGGGGCGGGCGGCTCGGCTCGCGCGGCGAGCGCGTGCAGTCGATCGAGACGCGCCGTGAACCGGCCGCGGCCGGAGGCCGCGAGAGCTTCAGCGGAGGCCGCGGGAGATTCAAGCTGTCCTTCCATCCCCAGCCATCGCCGCGCCTCGGCGATTAGCGTGTCGTGGGCCGCCAGCAGCGCGGCACGCGACGCCGCTGCGTCGGCCGGGGCGGCGGCGAGCGCTTCCTCGAGCGCGTGGTGCGCGGGCTCGACCACCACGGCCCACAGCGCCGATTCCAGGTCGGGCACGTCGCGGCCCTGGAGTCGGCTTGCGAGTTCGTCCCACGGCCGGCCATCACGCGCCACCTCGCGCCAGTCGAGCAGCACGCGCGAGCCGTAGGCCGCGAGTTCCACGCGCAGCCCGTGCTCGCGTAGCTCGTGCGCGCGCAGCAGGCAATCGTGGCCGCCGACGAGTTCTCGGCAACGAAGCAACGCGTCGTCCGCCACGTGCGCGAGGCCAAGGCCCTCGAGCAGCGTGCGCTGGCGGAGCGCGCGCGCATCGCCCGCATGCTTGTCGGCGTAGGCCGCCGACCAACGGACGTGGCCGCGCGTCTCGGTGTAGCGGTTGTGGTAGAGCACGAGGGCCGCGCCGGAGGCGTCGCGATTGGAGAAGGCGAACACGTCCTCGTTCACCTGGCCCGACGCGTCGCGGAAGTCGTACAACAGGAACTCGCGCGCTCCGGCGAACAGCGCGCGGCGGTGGAGCAACGGCATGATGCGGCGCCAGTGCTCGCGTTCGAGCCCTTCGTCCACGGCCTCGTTGAGAAGCGCGCGGCGGAACTCCATGCCGTAGCGTTCCTCGAACCCCTCGAGCTGGCCGTGCCCGAACATGGGGAGCCCGGGCAGCGTTGCGAGCAACGTGCACACGCCAAAGTACTTCTCGCCCCGCCCGAACTGGTCCACGGCCGTGCGCTCGTCCGGGTTGTTCATGAAGTTGACCCAGCGCTGCAGGATGTCGGGGTCGAACTCGAGCGTGTTGCGCAGCACGCTCCGGTAGTCGGCGTTCCGCTCGTCACGCAGCATCACCATGAACGCGCTGTTGTAAACGCGGTGCATGCCGAGCGTGCGCACGAAGTAGCCCTCCATCATCCAGAACGCCTCGGCCAGGAGCAGCGTGCCGGGGGCTTCACTGGCCACCCGATCCACGACCTCGCGCCAGAACTCGTTGGGCAGGAGGCGTTCGAACTGCGCGCGCGTGAGCCCGTGCCCGGCGCGGGACGGGATCGCGCCACCGCGACCGGGCTCGGGAAACCACAGGCGCTGGATGTGGCGCTTGGCCAGCGTCATCGCCGCATCGAAGCGGATGATGGGGAAGCGCCTCGCCACGCCAAGGATGGCCTGGATCACCGCCTCGCGCGCGGCCGGGTTCAGGTAATCGAGCTGCGCGGTGTCGTTCCAGGGGAAACTCGTGCCGTCGTTGCCATGGTAGAGGTAGCGCGTGTCGCCGGTGGCGCGGTCCTGCCGCCGGAACACCACGGCTGCGTCGCTCCGGTCCCAGTAGTGATCCTCGATGCGGATGGACACGCGCGCATCCGAGGACAGTTCCGGGCCGTCGAACCGGTAGGCCGGGTAGGGCGCGTCGGGCCGCGACAGGAACCATTCGGGGTGTTCCACCACCCAGCGCGAGTCGAGCCCCATGTGATTCGGCACCATGTCGCTCGCCAACCGGATGCCACGCGCCGCGGCGCGATCGCGTAGCCCCCGCCAGGCGTCCTCTCCGCCCAGCTCGGCGGCCACGGCGTAGTCGTGCACGGCGTAGGCCGAGGCCGCCGCCTCGGAGTTGCCCGCGTGCTGCTTGATGCGGCGCGAGGCGTTGCTTCGTTCCCACACGCCGATCAGCCACAGCGCATCGATGCCGAACGCGGCCAGGCGGTCCAACGCCTCGTCGGGCACCTGGTCCAGGCGCGCCACCGGACGCCGGTACGTGCGCGCCAACTGGTCCAGCCAGACGAGCGTGCTCTTGGCGATCATCACCGTGCGGGGCATCCACTCGGCATCGGTGCTGAAGCGCTCGTCCTCGGCCTCGAGTCCGGTGTAGTCGGGAGCTTGCGCGTCGCCGGGCGAATGGTGCTCGCCCAGCGCGGCGGCCGCGCGAGACGCCAGCCAGCGCGACTCCTCGAGCCGAAGGTCGAACGCCAGCTGCAGGCGCTCGACAAGATCGCCGACGATGGCGTTCCATGCGCCGCGCACGAACTCGAGCTGCCCGAGCAGCGAGTCCGGCGCCGCGCGCACGGGCGCCCGCAGGAACTCGAGCAACGACAGGCCGCCCTCGCCGAGCGGCGCACGCGTGGCCAGGAATGTCTCGGTGGAGCGCATCGCCGCGGCATACGTCGTGTCGCGCGCGAGCGGCGAGTCGTCGAACAGCTCGCGGTAGGCCGTGGCGGCGGGATTCGTGTTGGCGAGCCACAGCAGGAGCAGCTCCTCGAACGCCACTTCGGGATGCGGCCGACCGTCGCTCGCGCCAGCGAGCCACCCGGCGGCCGTGAGCTCGGCGCGATACACCGCGACCGGAGGGAAGCGCTCCACGAACGCGAGCAGCATCGCGTCCACGGCGGTACTGCCGAGCGACTGGCGCAGGTGTGCGAGGCCATCGCGCAGGCCGTGCGGCTCATGCGTGCGCCGCCAGTGAGCACACGCCAGGTGCGCGGCCTCGTCCAGGATCCCGAGCGCGAACAGGTCGGCCGCGGATGCAGGCGGGCCGCCCGGGCGGGCCGCGTCGAGCGCGGCAGCGAAGCGATACGTGGCGGCTGGATGTGCGAGCACAGCGTGCCCCGACGAGGCGAACAATGCTTCGTCGAATCGGCAGCGGTCCCGCGTCTCGCGCGAAACGTGGAACTCATAGGGCCAGCGGCGGTTGATCAACGCGGCACTCCAGGTGGACGGACGCGCGAGTGTAGCAGCAGCGCCTTTCCATCCGGGTCGCCGCGGGTTCCGGGCCCCCGGTCAGCGCACGCGCGGCGGGACGCCCTGCGACGCGGCGCTGCTGTCGCGTGGAGCGAACACCGTCGCGGCGGGCCCGCGAAGTTCGATGTGCAGCGCCTCTGCGCTCGGCACCCGCTCCGGCGTGAGCACGCCGCGCGAGGCCATCTTGCGCGCGATGAACGCCATCTGCGCGCGCGCCCACGGGCGCAATGCCCCCTGCGCGTCCACGCGTGAGCGCCAGCGGGCGGGACTCGGCACCAGCACGGTCAGGAACAGCGCCTCGTCCAGCGAGAGATCGTCGGCGTCGCGGTCGAAGTAGAAGCGGGCGGCCTCGTTCGCGCCATGCACGCCGGGTCCCCATTCGATGATGTTCAGGTAGATCTCGAGCAACCGGTCCTTCGA
>JANNKI010000189.1:0-4817 GCA_031396225.1 bacterium
CCGCCCTGCGCGTGGCGGCCGCCGAGCGCGGTTCCGCGGCGCGCGCCGCCGCGCGACTCGAGGAGTGTGGCCTGTGGCCGGTCCGCTAGGCGGCCCGCTCGGCACAGGTCTGGCCGCCCTCGCGGCGGGAGCGTGGGAGGCGCGCCGCCGCCTGTACGCGTGGGGCACGCTCGCTCCGGAGCGCGTGTCGACGCGCGTCGTGTCGGTGGGGAATCTCACCGTGGGTGGGGCGGGCAAGACAACGCTCGTGCTGCACCTGGCCGCCGCGTTGCGCGCGCGCGGCGTGGACGTTGCGGTGGTGGCCCGGCGCTACAGGCCCGGCCCCGCCGGGGCCGGCGATGAGGAATTGCTCTATCGGGCGGCACTCGGAACGGAGCGGACGTTCGTGGGAACGAGCAAGCTCGAGCAGGCGCGGGCGGCCGCCGCGGCCGGAGCCCAGCTCGTGCTGGTGGATGACGGCTTCTCGCACTGGGCGCTCGAACGCGACCTGGACCTCGTGCTCCTGGACCGCACCGATCTCTGGGGTGGAGGCCGGCTGCTTCCCGCGGGGCGCCTGCGCGAGCCGGTGCGCGCGCTCCAGCGCGCGGACGTCGTGGTGGTGACGCGACTCGGTCCCGGCGAGGACGCCGCCCCCTGGCTGGACCAGGTGCGTCGGCGTGCGCCAGGGGCATGGCTGGCCGCGGCTCGCCACGCCGTGGCGAGCGTGCGGGCGCTGGACGGTGCACCGCACCCGGCCGTCGGGCCGGCCCGCGTGCTCACCGCCACCGGGAATCCGCGCGCGGTCGAGGCGAGTGCGAGCGAGGCGGGCTTCGCCCCCGTCACGCTCGCGGCCTATCGCGACCACCATTGGTTCACGCCGGCCGAAGCCGAGCGGGAACACCGCTTCGCGGCGGGCGGCACGTTGCTCCTGACACCCAAGGACGCCGTGCGCTGGCCGGCCGGCGCGCCGCGAGACGGCGTGGCCGTGCTGGAGCCGACCTGGCGCTGGCTCGTGGGCGGGGACGAGGCGGAGCGTCTCGTGCGGGAGCCTCGCCCATGACGTCACGCCGCGCGGACGTGCTGGTGCTCGGCAGCGGCATCGGCGGGCTCATGCTCGCGCTGCGGCTCGCGGAGCACGTGCGCGTGATGGTGCTCACCAAGAAGCGCGCGGAAGACACCAACACCAACCATGCGCAAGGCGGGATCGCGGCCGTGTTCGACGGGCACGACAGCTTCGCCAGCCACGAGTCCGACACGCTGCGCGCGGGGGCCGGTCTCTGCGACCGCGCCGTGGTGCGAGCCGTGGTGCGCGAAGCACCCGAGCGCGTACGCGAGCTGGCCGCGCTGGGCGTGGACTTCAACCGTTCGCGGCGCGGATTCGCGTTGGGACGCGAGGGCGGCCACTCGCGTCGACGGATCGTGCACGCCTCGGACTTCACCGGCCGGGCCATCGAGCAGACGCTGCTCGACCGCGTGCGCGAGCATGCCAGCATCGAGCTGCTCGAGGACCAATTGGCCGTGGACCTCATCCTGGAGTCTCGGCTCGCGCGCGGGCGGCGTACGCGAGGGCGAGACCACTGCTGGGGCGCCTACGTCATGGACCGCGCCACGCGCCGGATCCGACCGGTCACGGCGCGCGCCACCGTGCTGGCCACGGGCGGGTGCGGCAAGGTCTACCTCTATACCACGAACCCCGACGTGGCCACGGGCGACGGCCTCGCCATGGCCTTTCGCGCCGGAGCGTCGGTGGAGAGCCTCGAGTTCGTGCAGTTTCATCCCACCTGCCTCTACCACCCGCTCGCCCGCACATTCCTGATCAGCGAGGCCGTGCGCGGCGAGGGTGCCGTGCTGCGCACGCTGGATGGCACGCGCTTCATGCCTCGCGTGCACCCGCTCGCCGAGTTGGCGCCGCGCGACGTCGTCGCGCGCGCCATCGACCGCGAGATGAAGCGCCGCGGCGAGCCGCACGTGTGGCTGGACCTGTCGCACGTGCCCGCCGCGCGCGTGCGAGCGCGCTTCCCGAACATCGCCGCGCGCCTGCGATCGCTGGGCCTCGACCTGACGCGCCAGCCCATCCCGGTGGTGCCGGCCGCGCACTACATGTGTGGCGGCGTGCGGGCCACGCTGTCCGGACGCACCGATCTCGACGGCCTGCGCGCGATCGGGGAGGCGGCCTGCACCGGGCTGCACGGAGCGAACCGCCTCGCCAGCAACTCCCTGCTCGAGGCGTTGGTGGGCGCACACCACGCAGCCGACGACGTGCTGGCGGGGCTGGCGGCGGTGCCGCCGGCGCCGCGCGCGGAGGCCTGGCACTCCGCGGGCACTCGGCCGCCCCGCGAAGCGGCCGTGTCCGACCACCACTGGGACTCGGTCCGCCGCGTCATGTGGGACCTGGTCGGCATCGTGCGCAGCGACGAGCGCCTGGCGTTCGCGGCACGGCGGCTGGCGCTTCTTTCCGACGAGATCGAGCTCGACTACGAGCGACTGCGCCTGTCGCCCGACCTGGTGGAGCTGCGCAACATCGCGCTGGTCGGGAGCTTGATCGTGGCGTCCGCCATGCGCCGCCGCGAGAGCCGTGGCCTGCACTACAACCTTGACCATCCCGTGCGCGTGGCCGCGTGGGGCCGGCGCCGCGTGGTGCTCCGGCGGCCCACGGGGCGCCGGGGCCCGCTTGTGCCTGGTTCGCGACGGCCCCTATAGTCGCGGCCGCTCTGGGAGGAGGCTTCGCATGAGCCAGGAGACGCTGTTCCGGGACGCCGTGGACAAGCTGCGGGCGCGCGGGAGCCGTTTTGCCCGCGAGGCCTACGTGTTCGTGGTCGCCGCGCTCGGCGAGACCGTGCGCGCACTCCCGCCGGAGCGCCTGGCCGATGCCGAGCGGCGGCACTTGTCCGGGCGGGAGCTCAGTGATGGCGTGGTCCGCATCGCGCGCGAGGAATTTGGCGCCCTGGCCCCGATGGTGTTCCGGGAGTGGGGCGTGCGCTCCACCGAGGATATCGGTGCGATCGTGTTCGATCTGGTCGGAGCGGGGCAGTTGAGCGCAAGAGCGGAAGACACGATCGCCGACTTCAGGGGCCGAGGCGACCTGCTCGCCGCGCTCGCCGGGCCCGTCCCGCCCCCTCCGCTCCACGGCCGCGACGCCTGACGGCGTGAGCGCCATCGCCCGGCTGTTCGGGCTGCTACGGCCTTACCGCCTACGGCTCGCGTTCGCCATCGCGTGCATGGTGGTGTACTCGATCACGTCGACGCTGTGGATCGCGCTCATCCAGCCGTTCATGAGCGTCCTGTTCAGCGGATCGCCGCTGCCGCCGGCCGCCGCGGCCGCAGGCGCCGGAGGCGCCTGGTTGACCGCGCTGCAACAGACGCTCGCGGGCTGGCTCGCTGCGGATCGCCCGTTCCAGTCATTCGAGCGCCTGTGCCTGGTCATCCTCGCGCTGTTCCTGGTGCGCAACCTCGCGGACTATGCCGCATCGTACTGGAGTGTCTCGGTGGAGCAGGCCGCCATGCGCGACCTGCGCCGCCGGCTGTTCGCGCATCTTCAGACCCTGCCACTCGCGTGGCTCCACGACCGGCGCGCGGGCGAGATCCTGTCGCGGCTCACGAACGACGTGGAGGCCCTGCGCGGTTCGCTCGCGGCGGGCATCACGAACCTGCTCAAGGACGGCCTCACGCTCGTGGGTTGCCTGGTGTGGTTGTTCGCCGCCTCGTGGCGCCTGGCGCTGTTCACGTTCGTGGTGCTGCCCCCCGCGACGTGGCTGCTCATGAGCATCGGACGCAAGATGCGCAAGCGTTCGGGCCACGCCCAGGAGCGCATGGCCTCGCTCACCGGCATCCTGCAGGAGAACATCGCCGGCGGGCGCATCGTGCGCGCGTTCGGCGCCGAACGATTCGAGGAGCGACGCTTCGAGGAGGCGAACACCGGCTACTTCCGCGCGTTCACGCGGCTGCGGCGGATCTCGGCGGCCGCGAAACCGCTGTCGGAGTACGCCATCATCCTGGTGGCGGTCTCCATCGCCTGGATGGGGGCTCGGGAGGTGTTCGAGGCGCGCACGCTGCCGCCCGAGCGCCTGTTCACGTTCGTGGCGGCGCTGCTCGGTATGTTGTCGCCGGTCAAGAGCCTGTCGGAGATGGGCGGCACGCTCGCCGCGGGGCTCGGCGCGGCGGACCGGGTGTGGAGCGTGCTCGACACGCCCGCGGCGATCGTGGACGGGCCCGGCGCCCGGTTGCTCGCGCCGTTCACGGACGAGATCCGCTACGAGCGGGTGTCGTTCGCCTACCGACCGGACGTGACCGTGCTGCATGAGATCGACTTCCGGGTGCGCCGCGGAGAGGTCGTCGCACTGGTCGGCACGAGCGGGGCGGGAAAGAGCACCGCGCTCGACCTGCTCGCGCGATTCCACGATCCGGGCGCCGGCCGCATCACGCTCGACGGGGTGGACCTGCGTGAGGCGACGCTGGCCTCGCTGCGCGGTCAGCTGGGCGTCGTGTCACAGGAGACCATCTTGTTCCACGACACCGTTCGCGCAAACATCGCATACGGGGTGGAGCGCCCGGACCCCGCGCGGGTGGAGCAGGCCGCGCGCGCCGCGCACGCCCACGAGTTCGTCTCGCGGATGCCGCAGGGTTACGACACCGTCATCGGCGATCGCGGCGTGCGGCTCTCGGGCGGCGAGCGCCAGCGTCTGGCCAACGCGCGCGCACTGCTGCGGAACCCCCGCATCCTGCTGCTCGACGAGGCCACATCGGCGCTCGACACCGAGAGCGAACGGCTGGTGCAGGACGCGCTCGAAGGGCTCATGCGCGACCGCACCGTGCTGGTGATCGCGCACCGGTTGTCCACG
>JANNKI010000208.1:0-2975 GCA_031396225.1 bacterium
CAATGATATGAACATCATCTCACTACCATCTAATGATAGTGGCGCACACTATAACAATCAGCATTGGAACTATGTCATCCCCATGACCGGTGATCATGATCACCCGGATGCCGGCCCGATGGGCCTCGCGAATGGCAACCGCCGCCTCCTCGCGCGGCGGGTCGATGATGCCCACGGTCCCCACGAAGACGAGGTCTCGTTCCAGCAACTCCGCGGTTTCCCGGTCCTCGCCCGGAGCGAGGGGGCGGTAGGCCACGGCCAGGGTGCGCAGCGCCGCGTCGGAAAGCGTGTCGACGTCCGCCAGGAGCCGCGCCCGCAGCGCATCATCAAGTTCGACCAGCTCCATCCCCACCCGCGCCCGGGTGCACCGTTCGAGCAGGACGTCCGGAGCACCCTTGGTGATCACCACGACCTCGTCGCCGTGTTCGTGGTCGAGCTCGATCGTCGACATCATCTTGCGCTCGGACGTGAACGGGATTTCGCCGATGCGCTCGAAACGGCGCTCGCGCCGCTCGGTGACGCCCAGCTTGCGCTCGGCCACCAGGAAGGCCGCTTCGGTGGGGTCGCCGTGGATCTCCCATTCGCCGCCCGCGGTCTGGCGCAGGTCGGCATTGCCGGCGAGGCTGCCGCCACTGAGTACCACGACCTGCTCGTCACGCAGCGGTCCGGCTGCCAGCTCGGCGCCCTCGTGCTCGACCCGCCCCTGGGGCGCGTACCCCACTCCGGTGACATGGGTGCCGCCCGAGGCGGTCATCACCCGCTCGATGGTCATTTCCGAGCGGGTTAACGTCCCGGTCTTGTCCGAGGCGATGACCGAGGCGGAGCCCAGCGTCTCCACCGACGACAGATTCTTGACGATCGCGTTGTGCTTCGCCATCCGCTGCACCCCAAGGGCGAGCACCACCGACAGGATCGCCGGCAGCCCCTCGGGCACGGCCGCCACCGCCAGGGACACGCCGAGGAGCAAGACGGGGATGACATCGGCGGCGCTGCGGATGTCGGAGATCAGCAAGATGGTTCCCACCACCACCACAGCGATGACGACGACCGCGATGCCCAACATGCGCCCGATGCGTCCGACTTCCTTTTGCAGCGGGGTCGGCTTCTCCGCGGTGGCCTCGAGCATCTCGGCGATCGCCCCCATCTCAGTGTCCATCCCCGTCGCCGTGACGACGGCGCGACCAGTCCCCTGCGCGACGGCCGTGCCCTTAAAGACCATATCGAGCCGGTCGCCGAGCGCCGCCGGTGCGCGCAGCGTGGCGGCATCCTTGAGCACAGCTTCGCTCTCGCCGGTTAGCGAGGCTTCCTGCACGCGCAATGATGTGGCCTGAACCAGGCGCGCATCCGCCCCGACGGCGTCACCCTCGCCGAGCACCAGCAAGTCCCCGCGCACCAGCGTTGCACTCGGCACCCGCAGCACCTGGGCGTCACGCACAACGGCCGAGGTGACCGCGGTCATGCGCGCCAGTGCAGCGACGGCGTTCTCGGCCTTGGCTTCCTGCACATAGCCCAGGACCCCGTTGAGCAGGACGATCATCGCGATGACGATCGCATCCACAGGCAGGCCGACCAGGCCCTCGATCACCCACGCAATGAGCGCGATGGCAACGGCAACCAGCAACAGGTAGATGAGGGGATCCTGAAAATGAGACAGGACGCGACGCCAGGTGGGGGCCTGCGGCGCCGCGCGGAGCTCGTTGAGGCCGTTTTCCGAGCGCCGCTGCGACACTTCCTGCGAAGAGAGCCCGTTCTCGAGATCAACCCCGAGAGTCCTTGCCACGTCGTCGGCATCCTTGACTGACGGGTCATCGAGTCTGTCTGCCCTAGTCATGTCTATCTCGCTTTGGAGCGGGAGTCAGCGCGTGCTGATTGCCATGCCGACCGACGAGCAGGTTGCCCTGATCACGCGGTCGAAATGGACCGGTCGGCACGGGCTGCTTTCAAGACCGCCGACAGATTCTAGTGCGGCAATGCCGAGGAGAAGGAGGCATTCCTTCGGGACTTTCTCTCTTTGGCGCAAGCTCAAATGCTGTCCTATCGACCTGACCGACTACATCTCTGCACCGTGTACGGACGCCTTGCACGAGATGCTCGCTCGAGAGCCGGACGGTGTCATGACTTTCACGGGGCGTCAGTTCAGACGGCCACTAGCCAGCGAGCTTCCACGCCATGGGCGCCATTAAATCGGAATCCGGGGCGGCTTCGTTGGAATCGTCGGGCACGTACCCATCGCCACGACGTTGCCGAAATTCGCCGGCGAGTGGTCGCCAGTATCTGACAAAGGAAGCGGAGACCGACACATCGAGTGTGGCACCCGATCCAGTGTCGCGGCCATCGCCTGGTGGACCTCATCCCGCTCCTCGCCTTCGATGAAATGAGGCTCGTATCCGTAACCGCGGAAAAGCTGATCGAGCTCCTCGTGGCTCACGCGAGCCAGCACGGTGGGACTCGCGATCTTGTAGCCGTTCAAGTGCAGGATCGGCAGGACCGCGCCGTCGTGCATGGGGTTCAGAAACTTGTTCGAGTGCCAGCTCGCTGCGAGCGGCCCCGTTTCGGCCTCCCCGTCGCCTACGACGCACGCGACGATCAGATCCGGGTTGTCGAACGCCGCGCCGTAGGCGTGCATCAGCGAGTATCCGAGCTCGCCGCCCTCGTGAATGGAGCCCGGCACTTCAGGAGACACGTGGCTGGGAATGCCGCCCGGAAACGAAAACTGCGTGAAGAGCCGTTTCATGCCGCGCTCATCCTGCGAGATTTCTGGGTAAACCTCGCTGTACGTTCCCTCAAGATAGGTGTTGGCGACGAGGCCGGGACCGCCATGACCCGGCCCGGTCACGTACATCATGTTGAGATCGTGCTGCTTGATGATGCGGTTCAGATGCACGTAAATAAAGTTCAGCCCAGGCGTCGTCCCCCAGTGCCCGAGCAGCCGCGGCTTCACGTGTTCGATGGACAGCGGCGCCTTGAGCAGCGGG
>JANNKI010000243.1:0-1777 GCA_031396225.1 bacterium
CCGTGCAGCGGCCCGCGCCAGCGCTGCGAACGCAGCTCGCTCGTGGCGCGCGCCGCCTGCTCGAGTGCCAGGGCGGGGGTGACTCTCTCGAACGCGTTCAACCGGTCATTCAGCCGCTCGATGCGCTCGAGAAATCCGCGCGTCAGCTCCAGCGGCGACAGGCGGCCGGCGCGCAACTCGGGCGCCAGCTCCTCGGCGGTCGCGAACCAGATGTCTGACTTGAGCATCTTCAGCGCCCCCGGCGCTGCGGTGGTGGCGACGGCAGCGCGGCGAGCGGGCGGAACACCACCGGCAGGTCGCCACCGGGCGGAAGCTTGAAGTCGCGAATCGCCTTGAGCGCCGACCGCGTGCTGGCGCGCTGCCGGTCGAACTCCTTCGAGTCGGCATCGTGCGCGCTCGGGAGCGGCTTCGCACCCGGGCCGGCCGCGGGCTTCCGCCGCGAACGGCTTGCGGCTTCCGCGGCCGCAGCCGGCGTGGTGAGCAGTGCGGCCGAGCCGGCGGCGACCAGGCTCACGAACCGCCGGCGGGACAGCTTCACGGCTGCACGATCGCCGCGGTTCACGAGCGCACCTCGCGGCTCAGCGAACGGCCCTCGAACGCCTCGAGCCGTTCGCGCATCTCGCTCGGGCAGGGCTTGCTGGTCTTGGTGGCGTAGTCATAGAACACCTGCACCGTGCGCGCCGACACCACCAGCCGCTGGGTCGTCGCCTCGCGGATGGCGTACTCGAATCCGAACGACTTGGTGCCCACGTGCGAACAGCGGATGCACAGCTCGAGTGTCTCCTTCATGAGCGCCTCCGAGCGGAAGTCGATGTCCACGTGCGCCAGGATGAACGGTACCACGCGGTAGTCCTCGTCCTGCTTGAACGCGCGCCAGTACTCCTGGCGCGCCACCTCGAGGTAGGTCACGTAGACCGCGTTGTTGATATGACCCATGGCGTCGGTGTCGCGAAAGCGCGGGCGGAGCGGCGCGACGAGGGTCCAGCGTTCGGGGTCCGACACAGGCAGGGGCCTTTCCATGGGCGGCGCCTCCGGCGCCGCTCTACTGATGTCGACGTCAGAATCCGTTCATGGGCATGAGGAACACGGGCCGCGAGCGGAACCACTGTTCCAGCAGCTCCGCCGCGCCGCGCACGTCCTCGACCAGTCCGGCCTCGGCCGCGCGCACGGGGCTCACCGCCCCGGCGGCGAGGATCGCCAGCGTCTCGGCGCTGCAGGTGAGGCGCGGCAGCTTGTCGCGGCTCGCGGCCTGGCGCGCGGTCTCGGCGCGCACGCTCAGGCGGCCGTCGCGCGCGTGCACGCGCCAGGCGCGTTCGTTCTGCGGCAGCACGCCGTCGCGCACGTCCAGCATCAGCTCGCCGCGCGCGAGCGACGTGACGGGCAGTGATTCCAGCGCGGCCTTCACGTCCACCAGGCGGAGCATCGCGCCGTAGCCGGCGTGGCCGGTGCTGCGCACCACGCCCAGCTTCATGTCACCGCGCAGGTTTGCCGCGTCCGCGAACTGCGCCGTCCAGGGCGCGTCCGCGGGCGTGGACATGATCATCTCCACCGCCTGGTCGCGCAGCCCGTGCAGGTAGCCGGTGAGCCCACGATGCGCATCGGGCGTGTGCGCCACGAACTCGTTCACGGTGAGCACCAGCTTCCACGGGCCGTCCCCGCTGTCGATCTGGAGGTGCAGGTAGCCCTCGATCTGGCCACGCCGGCGTTCGTACACGATCCACTCGCCCTCGTAGCCCCACAGGCGCCGCTCCCACCACTCGGGCCGCCGGGCGATCGC
>JANNKI010000315.1:0-3900 GCA_031396225.1 bacterium
GGGCGTGGCCTACCTGCTCTACATGGCATTCCGGACGGTGCGGGCGATCAGGTCCTCGAGCACACGCGGCGCGAAGTACCACGCCGCGGCCATGCCGAGCATGACCGCAACAGACGACTTCCACAGCGCGCGGCGCAAGTCCTCGAGGTGCCCGAGGAAGCCCATCGCGGGCGAAGCGGCCTCGGCGTCGAACTCGTCGAGCGGCGGGTCATCCGGAGAGCGGTGCGGGTTGATCATGCGGCGTCGCCAGCTTCGCCGGGCCACATCAGGTCGCCGGCGACGACGGTGGTCTCGGGTCCCGCACTCGTGCGCAGGACGAGGCCACCGTCCGCATCCAGCCGCTGCGCCGTGCCCTCCACCACCCCGGCCGGCGTGCGCACGCACACCCACAGCCCCCAGTGGATCGCCCAGCGCGACCACTCGGCCAGCATCGCCGCGCGGTCGCCCTCTTGAAGTTCGTTCCACAGCGGCTCGAGTCGGGCGAGGAACTCGGCCGCGGTGTCCTCGAGCGAGGCGTTCGAACCCTCGATCGCGAGCGACGTCGCGAGCGATCGCAGATCCTCGGGGAAGTCCCCGAGCGCCTGGCTCACGTTCAGCCCCAGGCCGATCACCACCGCGCCGCCGGACCCGGACCTGCCTTCGGCAGGCGCCCCGGAGGGTGCCCCGGCCGCGCGTCGCAGCTCGCACAGCACGCCCGCCAACTTTCGCTCCCGGACCAGAACGTCGTTCGGCCACTTGAGCCGCGCTCCGGGCACGCCGAGCGCATGGCAGGCGCGCACCGCGGCCAGCCCCGCGGCCAGCGGGATGACGCCAGCCTGGCGCGCGTCGCAGCCCAGATGCAGCGCCACCGAGAGCGCCAAACCCTGCCCGGCCGCGTGCTCCCAACGTCGACCTGCACGCCCACGGCCGCGCGTCTGTTCAAGCGCCACGACGACGGCACCATCCCCGAGCGCGGCGAGTGCCTCCCAGGCGTCGTCGTTCGTGGACGCGGTGGACTCGCGCACGAGCAACCGCTGTCCAAGCCGGTGGGTGCCCAGCCGCGCCGCGAAGCGCGCGCGATCGAAGATCTCAGCCAACTTCCTCGATCTCCAGGCTGAGGTCGAGCGCGGGTGCGGAGTGCGTGATCGCTCCCACCGACAGGTAGTCCACGCCGGTCTCGGCGTAGACGCGCACCGTGCTCAGGTCGAGTCCGCCTGACACTTCCACCTCGGGCCAGCGGCGGGCGCCTTCGCGCGCGCGCGGATGGTCGGGCGGGTTCGCGGCGAACCAGCGGTCCACTTCCTCGACGCAGCGCCGCACGATATCGGGCGGCTGGTTGTCCACCAGGATGCGATCCACCTCGGGCCGCAGCGCCTCGCGAAGCTGGTCCATGGACTCCACCTCGACCTCGAGCAGGAGGTCGCGTCGCGTGCGTTGGATGCGGTCGATGGCGTTCGTGAGTCCGCGCGCCGCACGGATGTGGTTGTCCTTGACGAGGTACATGTCCCAGAGCGCGAGACGGTGGTTCTGCCCGCCGCCGCACAACACGGCGTACTTCTCGAGGATGCGCAGCCCGGGCGTTGTTTTGCGCGTGTCGAGGATGATCGCACCGGTGCCCTCGATGGCCTGCACGTAGCGACGCGTCAGCGTGGCAACGCCCGAGAGGCGCCCGAGGAAGTTGAGCGCCGTGCGCTCCGCGGTCATGATCCCGGCGGCCGATCCGGACACGGTGGCAAGTGCCGCTCCAGCAATCACTTCCTGGCTGTCCTTCACGACTGGCTTGAACTTGAGCGAGGGGTCCACCTCGCGGAACGTCATGCCCGCGATCTCGATGCCCGACACGATGCCCGGTTCCTTCGCCACGATCGCGGCACGCGCGCCGACATTGGAGGGCACGGCGTTCAGCGTGGTCACGTCGCCCGTGCCCACGTCCTCGGAGAGCGCGAACTTCACCAGCGGCAGGAAGCTCTCGTGCACGGTCAGCGGTCCTTTCCGAAGCGACGTTTCACGTTGCGCGGCTCGCGCCCGGGCTTGACCGCCGCCGCGCGCGAATACGAGTACCCCGGCTCCGCGACCCGCGCCATCGCCAGCGCCGACTGCACGTCGTCGATGCGATCGCGCAGGCTCGCCGCGCGCTCGAACTCCAGTGCGCGAGCCGCCTCCAGCATCTCGCCCTCGAGCTGGGCCAGGAGCTGCTCGGGATCGTCGCCCAACAGCACCGTGGCCTTGGCACTCGCCTGCTCGCCCCGGCCGATGGCGTCGGCCACGCTCGTCGCTCGCAGGATCTCGTCGACCGTCTTGAGAATTGTGCGCGGCGTGATGCCGTGCTCGAGGTTCCAGGCGTGCTGCTTCTCGCGACGGCGGTTCATCTCGGCGATCGCGCGCTGCATGGAGTCCGTGAGCTTGTCGGCGTAAAAGATGACGCGCCCGCCGGCATTGCGCGCGGCGCGCCCGGCAGTCTGGATGAGCGAGCGCTCCGAGCGGAGGAAACCCTCCTTGTCGGCGTCAAGGATGGCCACGAGCGAGACCTCGGGAAGGTCCAGCCCCTCGCGCAACAGGTTGATGCCCACGAGCACGTCGAAGTCGGCGAGCCGGAGCCCGCGCAGGATCTCCACGCGTTCGAGCGCGTCGATGTCGCTGTGCAGGTAGCGGACGCGCACGCCCATCTCGGTGAGGTAGTCGGTGAGGTCCTCCGACATGCGCTTGGTGAGCGTGGTGACCAGAACACGCTCCTTGCGTGCCACGCGCTCGCGGATCTCGGCCAGCAGGTCGTCCACCTGGCCGTCCACGGGCTTGAGCACCAGTTCCGGGTCCTCCAGGCCGGTGGGCCGGATGATCTGCTCCACCACAATGCCCTGGCATCGCCTGAGCTCGTACTCGCCGGGCGTGGCCGAGATGTAGAGGATCGGGCCCACGAGGGCTTCGAACTCCGGGAACTTGAGCGGGCGGTTGTCGAGCGCACTCGGCAGGCGGAAGCCGAAGTCCACGAGCGTCTGCTTGCGCGAGCGGTCGCCCTCGTACATGCCGCCGATCTGCGGCACGGTGACGTGCGACTCATCGATGATGGTGAGGAAGTCAGCGCGCCCGTCGGCGTGGCGCGGGAAGTAGTCGATCAGGCAGCCCGGCCGCTCCCCGGGCGCGCGCCCCGAGAGGTGCCGCGAGTAGTTCTCCACGCCGGGGCAGGTGCCGTGCGCCGCCAGCAGTTCGAGGTCGTACTCCGTGCGCTGCTGCAGGCGCTGCGCCTCGAGCAGCTTGCCTTCGGCACGCAATACACCGAGGCGCTCGCGCATCTCGGCCCGGATGGTGCCGAGCGCGGCCCGGATGCGCACTTCAGGCGTCACGAAGTGCTTCGCGGGATACAGCGCCAGCCGGTCCATGGTGCGGTGCGTCTTGCCCGTCACCGGGTCCACGCTGGCGAGCCGCGACACCACGTCATCGTCGAGCTCGATGCGGACGTGGAAGTCCTCGTACGCCGGCTTCACCTCCACCACGTCGCCACGCACGCGGAACTGGCCGCGCGACAGGTCGAGGTCGGTGCGCTGGTACTGGATGGCGACCAGTTGGTCGAGCAGCTCGCGCCGGCGCACCGTGTTCCCCGCGCGCAAGTCGATGCGCATGCCCTTCCAGTCCTCGGGCGTCCCCAACCCGTACAGGCAGGACACGCTCGCCACGATCACCACGTCCTCGCGCTCGAGCAACATGGTCGTCGCCTGCAGCCGCAGTCGATCGATGTCGTCGTTGATGCTGGCGTCCTTGGCGATGTACGTGTTGGTGGACGGTACGTACGCCTCGGGCTGGAAGTAGTCGTAATAACTGATGAAGAAGCCCACGCCGTCGTCGGGGAAGAACTGCCGGAACTCCCCGTACAACTGCGCCCCCAGCGTCTTGTTGTGCGAGATGACGAGCGCGGGCCGCCCCCAC
>JANNKI010000356.1:0-6561 GCA_031396225.1 bacterium
TCCGTGGCGCAGCTCGAACGATTGTTCGACGACGGCGAGTTGGCCGTGCAGGGCGGCGCCAAGGGGCCCGCGCTCGAAGCGCTCGTGGCCGCCGACCGCGCGTATGGCGCTGAGAAGTTCGCCGAGGCGTGCACGGAGTACGTGCGCGCGCTCGCCGCAGCGCCCGAGGGCTGGCCGGGCTACGGCCGCACCGTGGAGTCGCTGCTGTTCGCTTACTCGCAGGCCGACTCCGTGGAGCCAAGCTTGCGGCTCGCCGACTCGGCATGGCCGCGGCTCAAGGGCACCCCCGCGGCGGGCGTGGTGGCGGGCCTGGCGTTGGACGCCGCGGTGGCGCTGCCGGACTCGCATCCGAGTCGCAAGGCGTGGCTCGCGCGATACGAGACCGCGTGTCGCGAAGTGCTGGCCGATCCCTCAGTGCCACTCGTGGGCGACGATCGCTCGGGGCTCTACTTCTCATTGGAGAGCGCGCGCGAGGCCGCTCACGATTCGGTCGGAGTCTTGAAGCTTCAGGAGCAGCACATCGCCATGCTCGAGTCCGAGGCCGCGCGCGCCACGTGTGCCGAGCAGCGGGCGGTTTACGACTCGCATCGGCTGTCGCTCTATCTGACGCTCGGCCGACTCGAGGCGGCCGTGCCCATGCTGGCGCAATCGCAACGCGACTTCCCCGACGACTACAACCCGCCGCAGCGGCTTGCCACGACCTACAAGGCGATGAAGAAGTGGCCGGAGGCACTCGCCGCTTCGGACCGGGCGCTCGCCCGGGCGTACGGCCCGCGGCAGTTCCTCGTGCTCAACACGCGCGCCGACATCCAGCTCGGCATGAGCGATTCCACCGCGGCGCGCGCCACGCTCACCGACGCGCTCGCCAAGGCCGAGAAGATGCCGGAGGGGCAGCGGAGCGAGGGAACGATACGGTCGTTCAAGAAGCGGCTGGAGAAGCTGGCTGCGCCGAACTGAAGGCGTGCTCTCGAGACCGCCCGATTCAGCCGCCCTCGCACCTCGTGAAGTTCCACGGGACGTCACCCGGGAACGGCGATTCTCGTGTGGGCCAGCGATAAAGTGGAGCCGCGCGCCTGCCCTTCACGCTGATCCTGGCGAACAGCGGGAAGCCGGCGTGGAGCGCTCCCGCGGGGAGCAGGAGCAGCGCGAATGCGTGCAGCATCGTACCCGCGATCAGTCCACCCGGCGCAGGCGCGGCTGGAAGTCGACGTTGTCCTTGACCCACGAGAAGAAACGCATCTGCTCGTGCGGCGACTTCCCGGGAAGCAGCGTCTTCGGGTCCTTCCATTCCGCCATGACGATGGCGTCCTGGGTCCACACTTTCACGCGCTTCCGCGGCACCTCGTCCCGCCAATTCTTGGCTGTGACCGCGTCGGTGTAGAGCACACGCACGGTGATGTTGCGCGACAGGCCTTCGAGCGGGCTGAGTTTCAGGTGCCGGAAGTTGGCATTCGTCGAGATCGTGCGGCCCATGTCGGGGTCGCCGTCGGTGAGGAGCACGATCGAGATGGGCTTCAAGAGGAGCTTCTTCGAATCGATCATGTCGCCGACCTGGGCGAAGAACGCGTTGAAGTCGGTGAACGAGTTGGCCCGGTTCTTCGGGAACATCTCGTGCAACTGGGCCCCGATCTGCTCGACGGATCGATTCTGGAACATCTGGATGGGGAACAGGGTCTTGGCCTCGTCCTTGGTGACACCGCCGATCGACCCGACGAACAGCGAATGCGGCACTTCCATGTCGCCGAGGCCATTGAGATGAGCGTGGATGTAGCGGGCGAGGAACTCAAGCGAGTCGTCGAAGTACTTGCCGTTCATGAACGAGCCGCTGATGTCCACGCCAACGAACAGCACCAGGCGCGGGGTTGCGGCCACTTTCGGGGCCGAGCTCGGGGCGCAGGCCGGGGAGAGGAGGCCCGCGATCAGCAGTGCTGCAGAGAGGGCGCGCATGTCAGGCCGCCTTCGCCGGGTGCGACTCGTTAAGCTCCGCGCTCAGGGTGCGGGCGTCCTTGAAGTCGCGCACGCTGTGGAGCGGCAGGTCGAGCAGGTGCCGGTTCGCCGCGAGGAGCGTGACGAAGTTGAGCGCCGCCGCCACGACCTGCATGGGCGGTACCAGGAACGCGTCCACCAGCCGTGTGCCCTCTGTGCCGGCCCACTCGAACTCGCTGCGTAAGTGCGCGGAGAACCCTTCCGAGAACAGGCGGAAGACGCGGCGCGGCTCCCCAGCGGCGTCCGGGTTGCCCACGCCCTGGCCCTGGATGATCGCCAGGATGGTGGGGGTGCCGGAGCCGGCGAACAGGAACCAGGACAGGCTGCGCACGCCGAGCCACACGACTCCCGCGATCGCCAGCGTACCGGCGATGCCCAGCTCGAACTTGCCGGACGTGTGCTGCGAGAACCACGGCACCAGCGCGTCGACGAACTCCCGATAAAGGAACACCACCTCGACGAACAGCGCCACGGATTCGACGACGGCGATCTTGACGATCGTGGCCCAGTTCCGGGACCTGACCGCCTCGGTGAATGTCGACAGCACCGCATAGCTGCCGAGGGCGATGAACAGCATGAACAGGAACAGCGGGATGCGGATGCTGGTCTCGGTCAGCTGCGTGCCCGCGAGATTCGACAGGGTGTCGATGACGAGCGAGGTGGTGACGAATGTGAAGATGATCGCTTCGAACACGCACCAGAAGAACGTCATCACCACTGCGATCCACGGCACGCCGGGGTTGAGCACGTTACTGCCGACGCTGCGAATCAAGCGGAGCGGCATCAGGACGAGCTCCTGGAGGATGGCCCAGATGCCGGCCACGAGCATCTGCACGGTCCCCATCAGCGAAACCGCAAGCTGCAACATGAACCGGAAGACGCCGCCCCAGTACGCGAACGTCGCCCGCGCCATGTCCCACCAGGTGACGAGCACGAGGCTCACGAAGGTCCGGCGACGCGAGCGCACGACGATCGTCGGCAGGCTGAGGACGCTGGACCAGTAGCCCACCACGACCGCGCCAAGCGGCAGGAGCAGGAACATCCGCTTCGCCACCAGCAGCCAGGTGGGATCGCCGGCCCCCCAGGCGAACTCGAAGGCGATCTTCATCGGCTGCCATAGCGCTATGGTCTCGATCCAGAGTCGTGTTTCCTGGTTCACCGCAGCTCCTTTGCGTTAGGGCCCCCTACGGGCTCCCTATCGGCAGGGCGCGGCGGATTCTTGAGACCGCCCGATCTGGCGCGCGCTTGGCCGCCCGATCCGGTCGCGAGGAGCCCGTCCAGCGATCGTCTGGGGCGGGCGCGTCCTCCTGCCGCCGGTGGCCGCGATGCGCGCTCAGCCCGCGCGCAGGCAGTCGTGCAGGTGCAGCACGCCGAGCGCGCGGCGCTGCTCGTCGACCACGACGAGCGCGGTGATGGGACCCTGCGGGCGGTCCTCCATGATGCGCACGGCGGTCGCCACCAGTTCTTCGGCCCCGATCGTGGTGGGCGTGCGCGACATCACTTCGCCCGCGGTCAGCGCCCACGGGTCGGGGGTCCGGAGCAGGATGCGCTTGAAGTCGCCGTCGCTCACGACGCCGTCGAGCAGGCGGTCGGCCGAGAGCACCGTGGTGATGCCGAGGCGCTTGTCCATGATCTCCAGCATGACATCGCGCAGCTTCGTGTCGCTTCGCACCTGCGGCAACGCATCGCCCGCATGCATGAGCTCGCGCACGGGTCGCGATGCGGCGCGGCCGATGACGCCGCCCGGGTGTAGGTAGCGAAAGTCCTCGGGCTTGAATCCGCGATGCTGCATGAGCGCTACCGCGAGGCAGTCGCCCACGACCTGCATGAGCGTGACGCTCGTGGTGGGTGTGAGGTCCATGGGGCAGGCCTCGGCGACCGGGCCCAGCACGATCGAAGTCGCGCTCTTGTGCGCGAGCGGCGAGCCGCCCTGCACCACCACCGAGACGAGCGGGATGCCGAGCCGTTCGAGATAGGGCACTAGCGCCAACAGCTCGTCCGACGCACCGCTCTTCGACAGGAACAGCGCCACGTCGCCGCGCGCGAACAGCCCGGCGTCGCCGTGCAATGCATCGGTCGGATGCAGGAACACGGCGGGCGTGCCGGTGCTGGTGAGCGTGGCGGCGATCTTCTGGCCGATCAGGCCGCTCTTCCCCACGCCGGCCACGACCAGCTTGCCGCGGCAGGCGGCGATGATCTCCACGCCCTGCGTGAACGTCGGACCCAGGCGCGCCTCGAGTGCTGCGACCGCTCCGGCCTCGGTGCGCACCACCTCGCGCGCCAGTTCGAGTGGATCCTGCTTCATCGCCACGCCGCGTTTCGCGTTCGCCATGAGTGCCTCCCTCGCACGCCCGTCACACCGCCCCGTAGCGTTCAAGCACCTTCTGCCAGGTGCCGTTGTGGCGCAACACGCGTTCCACCGCTTCTCGCACCGCGCCAAAGCCGGCGCGCGCCTCGGTGACGGTGTGCGCCACGCGGATCACCTCGGGCGCCGCGTCGGCCACCGCGATAGGCCAGCCCACGCGCTTCAAGAGCGGCACATCGGGAAGATCGTCGCCCACCATGGCGCATTCCTCCCAGCGTGCGCCCTCGCGCGCCAGCACCTGCTCGGCCACGGCCACCTTGTCGCCCGCCCCGAGATAGTGCTCGAGTCGCAGGTCGTGCATACGCGCTTCCACCGCTTGCGAGGCACGGCCGCTGATGACCACGGGTCTCACGCCCAGGTCGCGCGCCCACTCCAGCGCCAGGCCATCGCGCACGAAGAAATTGCGCGAGTCGCCCTCGCGCGTGAACGCGATGATACCGTCGGTGAGTGTGCCGTCCACGTCCAGGAACAGCACGCGGATCGGCAAGGCGTCAGCGGCGCCGGGCATTGGTCGCGGCCTCCTGGACGGCCTCGTGCACCCGCAGCGCCTCGTCGAGGAACGCGGCCGCCTGCGCCAGCGGCAACTGCGTGGCGGCGTCGGACAGCGCGTGCTCGGGATCGGGGTGCGTCTCGAAGAACAGGCCGTCCACGCCGCACGCGACCGCAGCGCGCATGAGCGGGAACGCGAAGCGACGATCACCGCGCGTCTCTCCGCCGGACCCATCCTCTGGATGGGTTCCCCGCCGCTGCAGGCTGTGCGTGGCGTCATAGAGCACCGGCCAGCCCAGCTCACGCATGGTCACGAGACCGCGCATGTCCACGACCAGGTCGCCGTAGCCGAACGTGGTGCCGCGCTCGGTGAGCAGCACGCGTTGGCCGCCCGCAGCGACCAGCTTGTCCGCCACCTGCTTCATGTCGCCGGGTGCGAGGAACTGGCCCTTTTTCACATTCACGGCGCGCCCGGTGCGGGCCGCCGCCACCAGCAACTCGGTCTGTCTACAGAGAAACGCCGGGATCTGCAGCACGTCCGCGACCTCCGCCGCGGCCGTAACCTCCGCCACGTCGTGCACGTCGGTGAGCACGGGCACGCCCAACTCGCGCTTGACGCGCGCCAGGGCCCCAAGGCCCTCGTCGCCGGGCAGCCCCACGAACGACGCGCCGCTCGAACGGTTGGCCTTGCGGTAGCTGGCCTTGAACACGAACGCCAGCCCGCGCGCCGCGGTCAACTCCTGCATCTTCGCGGCCACGGTCAGGCAGAGCTCGACGCTCTCCACCACGCACGGGCCCGCCACGACCAGCAGGGCGCCCTCCCCCACGCGCGCGTCGCCGATCGCGAACTTGTTCACGCCTGCGAGGCCTGTTCGGCGGCCGACGGCAGCGCCGCCGGCGGCACGTAGTCGTTGTTCCCAAGGCGTGCGGCCCGGCGCTCGAGTGCCGCGCGCACGAAGTCGCGGAACAACGGATGTGGCTCGTGCGGCCGGCTGCGCAGCTCGGGGTGGAACTGCACCGCGAGGAACCACGGATGGTCGGGCAGCTCCACGATCTCCACCAGTTCGCGGCCGACACACTTGCCCGACAGCACCAGGCCACGCGAGGTGAGCTGCTGCGCGTAGCGGTTGTTGAGCTCGTAGCGGTGTCGGTGACGCTCGCTCACCTCGGCCACGCCGTAGGCGCGCGCCGCGAGGCTGCCCGGGCGCAACGCGCATTTGTAGGCGCCCAACCGCATGGTGCCGCCCTTCTCGGTGACGCCAGCCTGGTCGGCCAGGAGGTCGATCACCTTGTGCTCGCTCGCGGGATCGAACTCGCTCGAGTTGGCGTCCGCCCAGCCCACGACGTGGCGGGCGAACTCGATGGTGGCCACCTGCATGCCGAGGCACAGCCCGAAATAGGGCACGCTTTTCTCGCGCGCGAACTGCACCGCGGCGATCTTGCCCTCGATGCCGCGCTCGCCGAAGCCGCCCGGCACCAGGATGCCGTCCACGTCGCCCAGCGGTACTGCGGCGCCGCGCGTCTCGACTTCGGTGCTCTCCACCCAGCGCAGGTTCACGCGCGCCTTGTTCGCCGCGCCGGCGTGCACGAACGACTCGATGATGCTCTTGTAGGCGTCGCGCACGTGCGTGTACTTGCCGACGATGGCGATCTCGCACTGCTTCTCGGGCCGCGTGACGCGGCGCACGAACTCGTTCCAGGCGTTCAGGTCGGGCGGCTGC
>JANNKI010000257.1:0-2465 GCA_031396225.1 bacterium
CGGCCGCCGACGCTCCGGCGCGCAGCGCCAGCATGCGGTCCAGCGCCAGGCGTGCGTCGCGCTTCACGTCTGGGGCCACGCGCACCGGGTTCACCACGTGCCCCTGGGCCAGGTTCTCCAGCGCCCAAAGCAAGTGCGCCGGGTCGATGCGGTTCATGGTGGCGCACGGGCACACGTTTTTCTGCAGCGAACGGATGCGCTGCTCCGGGTGCTCGAGCGCCAGGCGGTGCACGAGGTGGATCTCGGTGCCGATGGCCCAGCTGGCGCCGGGTTTCGCGGCTCGAACCTGGTCGATGATGAACTCGGTCGAGCCCACCAGGTCGGCGTGCCGCATCACTTCGAACGGGCACTCCGGGTGCACCAGGATCTTCACGGCCGGATCTTCCGCGCGAAGTTCGTCGATCTGGCGGCGGTCGAACTTGGTGTGAACCGAGCAGAACCCGCGCCACAGCACGAGGCGCGTGTCGGGCTCGAACGCGCGCGCGTTCGCACGGCGTGAATCTGGCGCCCGCCAGATCCACTCGGCCATGTGCTCCAGCGGCACGCCCATGCGATAGGCGGTGTTGCGGCCCAGGTGCTGGTCGGGCAGGAACAGCACGCGGGGCTTTCTCGCCCACGCCCACTCCAGCGCCTGCTTCGCGTTGCTCGACGTGCACACCGCGCCGCCGCGTGCGCCGCAGAACGCCTTGATCGCGGCGCTCGAGTTCATGTAGGTGATCGGCGTGAACGTGTCGCCGTGCTCGGCCAGCAACTGGTCCCACGCATCCTCGACATCGTCGAGCGTGGCCATGTCGGACATGGAGCAGCCGGCCCTCACGTCCGGCAGGATCACCGTCTGGTGCGGTTGGGCGAGCACGTCGGCGGATTCGGCCATGAAGTGCACGCCGCAGAAGATGATGTACTCCGCGGCCCGCTGGGCCGAGGCGAGCTGGGAGAGCTTGAAGGAGTCGCCGCGGAAGTCCGCGAACTCGATGATGCTCTCGCGCTGGTAGTGGTGGCCGAGGATGACGCAGCGCTCGCCGAGGCTGCGCTTGGCCGCCCACGTGCGCTCGCGAATGGTGTCCGCGTCCAGCGCCACGTAGTCGGCGAACGGTCTCGGCCCCGACGTGAGGGGCCCTGCCACCAGCGTCATGTCACTCCAGCCCGGCTTCCTTGATCTGTT
This sequence comes from bacterium, assembly GCA_031396225.1. GTDB lineage: Bacteria > Eisenbacteria > RBG-16-71-46 > RBG-16-71-46 > RBG-16-71-46 > JAIOPA01. The sequence goes on from JANNKI010000257.1 coordinate 1,163, forward strand.
GGCGTCCGGTGAAGCCGTCTTCGAGCGAGTGCCAGTGCGACACCTCGGGCTCGGACACCTGCCAGCAGAGAAACACCAACCGGTCGCCCATGAGCGAGTAGAAGTCCACCAGACCGCGATCGAGATCCTTCACCATCGCGCCCTTGGCATGCAGCTCCTGCACGCCCTTGCCGATGGACTCGCCCAGCCGCCGGCGCTTCTCCTCGAGCGAGCGCAGCTCCAGCGTGTCCGGGTTCTCGGGCGCGGCGCCCGACGTGGCCACGAGCAGGATGTTCATGCGCCGCTCGAGACGGTCGAACTCGCGCTTCTTCATGACAAGCCGCTCGAGTCGCGGACGCACCTCCGCGGCCACGCGATTCGCCTCGTCCACGGTGAACAACTCGATGCGCACCTGCGCCTCCCGTCAGTGCGTCTCGAAGGACTTTCCGCAACCGCACGAATGGGCCGCGTTGGGATTGCGGATCGAGAAGCCGGTGGCCTGGAGTGTTTCGACCCAGTCCACTTCGACGCCCTTGAGCACGGGCGCGCTCTCGGCGTCCACGAACACCTTCACCCCGCCGAACTCGCCCACCCAGTCCCCCGGCTGCTCGGCCTCGGCGAACGCCATGCCGTAGGAAAAGCCGGAACAGCCACCCTGGTGCACCGACAGCCGCAGACCCGCCACCGGCTGGGCCTGTTGCGCCAGGAGTTCAATCAATTTGCGGCTCGCGGTCTCGGTCAGCGTCACCATGCCTGTGCTCCTCCCATGGGGTGCGAGTGGTCGCTCGCAATCCCCTGCTTGGATGTATCGGCCCGTCGGGCGATGCCGGCCAGCGCCCACGCATCCGCGGGGCGCCTCTCCACTGAGCCGTCAAACCCAAGTCGTGCAACAAGTTCTGCAGTCACTGCGGCCCTCACCTCGGCCATCGACGGGGCGCGCGAACCGAGCTGCTCGGCCACCGAGGTCATGCGGATGCCGTGGAAGCCGCAGGGGTGGATCAACTCGAACTGCTCGAGCGTGTTGGCCACGTTCAAGGCGAACCCATGGTAGCCCACCCAGCGGCGCACGGCGACCCCGATGGACGCGATCTTCTGGTACTCCGAGAGCCACACACCGGTGCGCCCCGGCACGCGCTGCCCACGTAGATCCCAGCGCGCGAGTGCGGCGATCAACGCGTCCTCGAGCGTGCGCAGCCAGCGGTGCAGGTCGCGGTCCACGCGGTCCAGCGCCACGACCGGATAACCCACGAGCTGCCCCGGGCCGTGCCACGTCACGTCGCCACCGCGCGGCACCTCCACCACCTCGATGCCGGCCCCGGCGAGC
>JANNKI010000449.1:0-3812 GCA_031396225.1 bacterium
CGGGCACCTGTCGGAAAAGCGCGTAGACGCAATAGACGAACTACCCGCTCCCGTGCTTCGCGTAGAGCAGGCCCCCGTCGCGCGACGGCTCGCCGGGATCCTGGCTGCCAAGCGGCGCATCGTACTTTGTGTCCCACGTGCCGGCGAAGTAGAGCCCGCGCTCCTGCACCCAGCCGTCGAAGTCGGCGGGACCGAGCGCGTTGGGCGTCGTGAGGAGCGTGTGAGCAGGCTTGAGGAAGTGGACCGGTGCGGATTCCACCGTGACGCGCTCGCGTCCGAGCCGCATCGGCGCGGGCCCCAGGTAGTCCACGGGCCCGTCCGACGTGGTCACGTACTGCACCACCAGCGTGCCGCCCTTCGCGACCCAGTCGAGGAGCCGCGGCTGGAGGGACTTCAGGCGCGGGCGCGTGTTGTAGGCGCGCACGCCGGCCACGATCGCGTCGTAGCGCGCGAGATCTCCACTCGCCACGTCGTCGTCCGACAGGCTCGTCACCGTGCAGCCCATCTGGCGGAGCGCTTCGCCCACCTGGTCGCCCGAGCCGGCGAGGTAGCCCACGCGCGGCGCGCGCACCGCGAGGTCGGTGCGCACGAGGTGCATCTCCGCGGGCGGGAACAGCGTCTGCACCGGCACATGCGCGTAGTCGATGCGCTGCGCTCCCTGCGACCAGGCGCGGCCCGCCACTTCGAGCACGGCGCGAGCGGTGCCCCCGTCGCGGCCGGGCGTGAGCGAGAACTCCACTTGTCGCTCACCTCCTTCGCGCTCGATCGCGACGGCGACCGAAGCGGGCGAGACGCTCCAGCCCGCCGGCACCTCCAGGCGCAGCGTGCCCGAGAGCTTCTGCTTCTGAGCCTTGACCGTAAGCCGGACCGGGCGCACCGCGGCGCCATTGAAGAGCTGGAACGGCTGCTCGAACGCGAGCGTGGCGGGCGGCGCCACCTCGAGCAGCCGCCAGCGCTCGCCCTGCACTGGATCGGTCCAGCGGTGGGCCACGGGCAGTTCGTAGGTGACGAGCTCCCCGGCCATGTCGAGACGGAATCGCGCGGTCAGCGCCGGGCGGCTCTCGGGTTGTCCCAGATCGGCGCGGTCGGTAACGCGGGCGAGCCCGCGGCTCGAGGGCGCCTCGAGCCAGTAGGGCTGTGTCACGCGCGCGTCGTCGCGCAAATTGAAGCGAAGCGTCTCGGCCACCGCGCGGTTCGGCAAGAGCGGCCGGCTGCCCCCGCTCTCGACGCCATCGATCGCCACGGATTCCAGTTTCACGGCGGCCGGCGTGCGTACGAGCGTGGCGGTGGCGATCGTGACGCTCTCGTTGGGCGTCACGGACGGTCGTGCCGAGACCGCCTCGAGCCAGAGCCCGGCGCAGGACGCCATGACCTGCTCCAGCTCCAGGAGCTTGCGCGCGACCAGCACGTCGTCGGGAAGCTTACGCATGGCGGCATGGGCGCGAGCGAGCAGCGGCAACAACGTCTCGGGATGGCGTGCGTCGTACGCGCGCGCGGCCTGCGTGAGCAGCGTGCCCACCGCTTCGCCGCCGCGGAAACGTTTCCACGACAGGTCGATCCCTTCGAATGGATCGCGGGCGGCCGGCGAGCCGCCACGCAGCGCGAGGTATTGCGGCAACGAGCCTCGCCGCTCGGCCGCGCCGAAGCCCTGACTCTTGTGGTTGCTGCGTGACCGTCCGGCCAGCTCGCTCATGGAGCGCCCGAGCCGCGGCTCGTAAGCACCAACGTCCACCACCAGCCAGCTCGAGTCCACTTGAACACGGCCGAACGAGAACACGTTCCAGAACAGCCGCTTCGCCTGCCACGGCGAGGCGGCGCTCAGTTGGTTGGCGAACCGGCTCGCATCACCAGCCGCGGCGAACGCCTCGCCGGCAAGCACGGAGGAAGCCGTGTGGTGGCCGTGCCCGGCGGTCGAGTCCGGTGGGAAGCGCATCACGATGACGTCGGGCCGGAAGCGGCGGATCGCCCATACCACGTCGGCCAGGACCGAGTCGCGCCCCCAGAACTCGAGCGTCTCCTCGGATCTCTTGGAGAATCCGAAGTCCAGCGCGCGCGTGAACAGCTGTTCGGCGCCATCTATGCGGCGCGCGGCCAACAGCTCATGCGTACGGATCACACCCAGCGCCGGCCCCAGCTCCTGGCCGATCAGGTTCTGGCCGCCGTCGCCACGCGTCATGGACAGGTACGCCGTGCGGACGCCCTTCACGTGCGTGAGCCACGACAGGAGCGCGGTGTTCTCGTCGTCCGGGTGGGCCGCCACGTAGAGTGCGCTGCCCACGGTCTGGAGCCGATGGAGCGCGTGCGCCAGCTCGCCGCCGTCCATGGGCTCGAGCGGCCGGGGGTCCGCTGCGGCCCGGGCGGGGCAGAGCAGCAGGATCAGGGCGAGGAAGCTGGCGGCGGAACGGGCGACGGGCGGGGCCGGAGGGCCCGGAAAGCGGTCTTGCCGCATGGGGATGGCGTCCTCTCGGGTCGTCTGGGGCGAGTACTCGGGCCCGTCGCGCCCGATTCGGCCGGGCCGGCGAGGGGACGTGGCACCTTAGCACGGCTCCCCGCGGGTTCGAGCCGCACTCCCCTCTCAAGTCCCCGCGTTCGTGCGCCGATGCCTACGGAGAATCCACGATCGTGGGGCGTCCCCCACGTCCACCGGCGGCCATGAAGGCCACCGCCAGAGGAGCACGACCATGACCGATGCCCAGGTCATCAAGCTCCGGCTCTCCCTGATGGGACGGCCGGTGCGCAACTACGCGTTCGAGAAGCCTGTCATCAGCGTGGGGCGCGACCCCGGCGCGGACGTCTACGTGGACAATCCCGGTGTCTCACGCGACCACTTCCGCCTCGAACGCACCGCGAGCGGCGAGTACCAGATCGTGGACCTCGGCAGCGCGAACGGCACGTTGGTGAACGACCAGATGGTGAATACGTCGATCGTCCACAACAACGACGTCGTGCGCTTCGGCAAGTACACGTTGTGGGTGGGCTACGAGGATGACCGCCGCACGTCGCCGCGCGACAGCCAGCCAGTGGCCACGCCGGTCACCGAGGTCACGGGCCACACCGTGGTGCTCTCCCGTGCCGAGCTGGGCAATATCCTGGAGAAAGAGAAGAGCAAGCCGTTTCCAACGGTGCTCTCGGTGCCGGAGGTCAGCGCTCGGGTCGCGAAGTCCACGGCGACGTGGCCGAGCCTGGTCATCGGGTTCGTCCTGGGCGTGGCGCTCGGCGCGGGCGCCATGTGGATTTACCTCCAACGCTGAGCTGAAGTCCCTTCGGACGGGTCACCGTCCGCCACGGAAGGTCGGGTGCGTCGCGCATGGAGATCCTCAAGCGCTTCCAGGCCGGGCGATATGCGCGCCAACTTCAGTCGGGCGCGCGGCTGGGCGACTCCCAGTTGCTCGAGGCTCGTGCCCAGCTGACGTCCATGGGCCCCTCGGCCGTGCGCTCGCTGTTCGACGGCCTGGGCAACGCACCGGCCACGCCGGCCGACATCGCGATCGTGACCGCGGCACTGGGCGAGGCGAGGTCGGCGCGAGACAACGCCGACTCGGTGATCCAGGAAATCGCCGGAGAGCTCGCCGCCGCCCGGGCCGAATTCCAGAAAGGCAACCGGCGAGCGGCCATCGCGCGATTGGAAGCGCTCGAGTCTCGACATCCGTCGAGCACGGTGTCGAACACGGAGTTGGCGCGGCTGCGGGCGGAGGACCTGCGCCTGACCGCCGCGGAGCGAACGCTCGGCGACGCCGAACGCCTCGCGGCAGACGCCGCAGGAGCATTGGCAAAAGGTGACGCCAAAGCGGCGATGCGGCTGGCAGAGCAGG
>JANNKI010000454.1:0-3382 GCA_031396225.1 bacterium
GACACTGGCTGGAACTGGAAGGGCGCGGCGTGCCCGGTCGAGTTCCTGAGCCTGTCCGGCGCGCGCGGCGCCCAAGTGCGCGCCACGGTGTCGAGCTTCGGCCCGCTGCTGCTTGCGAAGGTGCTCGGTTTGAACGAGACGCAGACGAGCGTGCTCACGCTGGTGTTCAAGTTCAGCGACGACCAGAAGCTGCCGCTCATCGACTTCGCCGACCTTCGGGCGGTGCTCCAGTACCTGGGCTCGGACGCGGGCGAGGCGGCCCTCGCGCCTTACGGCGGGATGTCCAAGGCCACGGTCGGCGTACTGCTGCGCGAGATGGTCGTATTGGAGCAGCAGGGCGCCGGCGCGTTTCTGGGCGTGCCCGAGTTCGAGCTGGAGGACCTGCTGCACGTGGAACGTGACGGCAGGGGCCTCGTGTCCGTGCTCGAGCTGCAGGACGTGCAGGACAAGCCCGCGCTGTTCTCCACGTTCATGATGTGGATGCTGGCGCGTCTCTACCACGACCTACCCGAAGTGGGCGACACGGACAAACCCAAGCTCGTGTTCTTCTTCGACGAAGCGCACTTGCTGTTCGATGGAGCGAGCAAGGCGTTCCTGGACCAGGTGGAGCATGTGGTCCGCCTGGTCCGCTCGAAGGGCGTGGGCGTGTACTTCGTCACGCAGAACCCGAAGGACATTCCGGCCGACATCCTCGGCCAACTCGGGCATCGAATTCAGCACGCGCTGCGCGCGTTCACGCCGGACGACGAGAAGGCGCTGCGCGCGGCGGCGCGTACATTTCCCAGGACGCAGCACTACGACGTGGAGGAAACGCTCACCACGCTTGGCATTGGTGAGGCGTTCGTGACCGTGTTGCGCCCGAACGGCGCGCCGACCCCGCCGTTCGCGGTACGCATGATCCCGCCCGCGACGCGCATGGGTCCGCTCACCGACGACGAGTTGAAACCGGCGCTCGCGCGTTCGAAGCAAGTGCAGGAGTACGCGCAGGCCGAGGATCCGCAGAGCGCGCGAGAGATGCTGCTCGAGCGCATGGCGCCCGCCGCCGGCGTGGGCGACGTGCCCGGGGGCGCGGCGACGTCCGTGCCGACGCCCGCTGTGGCGGTGGGTGGCGCGCTCGCCGCACTCGGCGCGGCGATCAATTCGCCGCTCGGGCGCATGATCGCCGGGCGCGTCACGACCCAAGTCGCGCGCGGCTTCATGGGCGCGCTGCTCGGCGCGCCGCCACGGCGCCGCACGCGCCGCCGGCCTTTCTGAGGATGGCGGCGAGCGCCGCACCCGTGAGCGCGCGGTGAGGCGGTCCTCATTCGCGTTCGGCGTCGCGGTCGCGGTCCTGGCCGCGGGGCTCGTGCACGCGGCATCGCTTGGGGCGCCGTTTTTCGCCGACGACTGGCTGTTCCTGGATCAGGCGCGGTTCCGTTCGCTGTTTCAGGTGTTGGCCTCACCCGACCCGCTCGGAAACTACTTCCGCCCCCTCGGCCGTCAGGTGTGGTTCTGGTTCTGGGGCGCGTTGAGCGGCGAATCCCCGGTGGTGTTTCATGCCGCAAACCTCATGGTGTTCGCCGGCTCGATCGTGCTGCTTGCGCTGCTCACCCGGCGCGTGTCCGGCGCTTTCGCAGGCGTGGTTGCCGCCGCGTTCCTCGCGCTGCATTACGCGGCGGACGTGCCGGTGCGCTGGGCATCGGGCAGCCAGGATCTGCTTGCGCTCGCGCTGGGGTTGTCGGCGCTGCTCGCGCACGTGCAAGGCCGCCGCGTGCTCGCCGGAGCGTGTTTCTTCCTGGCGCTCCTCTGCAAGGAGAGCGTCGTCCTGCTGCCCTTGGCGGCGATCGCGCTGGATCGCGAAGCGGCGAGCCTTGGTGCTCGCGTGCGACGCGCGACACCGCTGGCGCTCGCGGGAGTCGCCTGGTTGGCCCTTGCTGCCTGGGCCTCGCTCCGCCGCGGAGCGCCGGGCGCGGAGCTCGCGCCGAGCGCGGACGCCGCGCTCGCCGTGCCGGTCCTGTTGGCGCGTGTGACACTCGGGCTCGAGTGGCCGACTGGCGCATGGCCCTTCACGCGACCCATCGATCCGGGCGGGGCGGGGCTCGTGGCGCTGCTCATCGCGTTGGCGGGCGTCGGGTTCGCGGCACCGCGTGTCGAGCGCGCCGCAGCGACCGCTCGCGCAGTCCGCGCCGCCCGGGCAGGCCGTTCTGGTGCGACCGGCAAAGCCTCGGCGGCCCCGCCCGTGGCAGCGCCGGGTGCGGACGGAGTGCGGGGCGGCCTCGTGTGGTCGCTCGCCGCCGCGCTGCCCGTAGTGGTCGTCGCGCCGCTCTGGAGCGCTTACTACTTCCTGTTCTCGCTCGCCGGCGTGGGGCTCGCGCTGGGTTCGCTTGTCGCGCACTCGCGGCGTCCCGGCTTGGTCGCGGTGCTCGTGTTGGGGCTCGCCGGCTGGGCCTCGAGCCAGGCCCGCGGGCTCCAGGAGTTCGCCACCGCCCCCTCGGCATGGAGCGGGCAGTCGCACGTGAACCCCTTCTACCTGGACCGCGGCATGGCGGTGGTGACGCGAGCGGTAAACGACCTGCGGCTCCAAGTGCCGCGACCCGAGCCGCGCACCACGTTTTTCCTCACAGGTCTGCCCTCGTTCGCGTCGGTGCAGGTGGCCGACGGGCCGCTCGTGCGCGGCGTCTATCGCGACTCGAGCCTGCGCAGCTACTACCTCTCGCAGCTCACCCGCGAACGCCTCGCTCGCGGTCCGCGGAAGTTGTTCTTCTTCCACCTCGCCAGCGGCCGGCTCCAGGACCGAACGCGCGAGCGCGGCGTGTTCATGAGCACCGCGCTCGGCCAGATCCTCAACGGCAAGCTCGACGTGGCCGAGGCTGCACTCGAGGCGGCCGCCGCGAACGGAGAGGGCGACCTGGGGCTCGCCTACGTGACGTCGCTGGTCGCGTACGATCGCGGGGATCGCGAGCGCGCCCACGCGCTGTTCGAAGAGATGGGCTACCGCCTCGGCCGCGACGGTGCTTCGTTCACGGCCGCGGCGCGCCAGCAGCTGGCACGGGCCGACACGCTGGGTGCCGTGCGCACGCTGCGAGAGGGGGTGCACGAGCACATGCTCGACGCCGGGCTTCATGCGCTGCTCGCCGACGTGCTCATGAGCCACGCGAGGACGCGCCCGGAGGGCCATGTCGAGGCCTACGCGGCGCGACTGCTCGATCCGGAGTCCGGTCGCGGGTGGCGTCGGTGGGCTCATGTGCTGGCGACCGAGTCCCGCCAGCGCGAGGCCATCGCTGCACTCGACCGGTACGCGCGGCTGGATCCCGCCGGCTCGGCCGCGGACCGCGGCGCGCAGGATCTGCGGGCGATCCTCGTGCGCATGCTCCCCGGCGGCGACATCGCCCAGCGCGCCATG
>JANNKI010000468.1:0-1507 GCA_031396225.1 bacterium
CGGCTGGCGGTAGGCGGCGCGCACCTGCTCGTCCAGCCGCGCCTCGTCGTGCTCGGGCTCGCGCGGGTCAGGCATGGTGGGCTCCCGGCCAGCGCGCGCGCACGTGATCGCGTGCACGCTTCACCCGCATCTTCAAGGCTGGCACTCCGGCGCCGGTGAGTCGCGACATCTCCTCGTAGTCCATCTCCTCGCCCACTTTCAGCAGGAACGCCTCGCGATGCTCGAGGTCCAGGCCCAGCAGTGCGCTCGCCAGGCGGCGCTGCGCGTCGATCAGGCCTTCGGCCCCCCGCACGGCGGCCTGCTCGGCGACGTGCGCGTCGCTCACGAACCGCTCGCGGTGCCGTGCGCGCTGCGCGGCGGCGCTGCGGCAGCGATGCACCAGGATCTGGAACAGCCAGGCGCGGAACGTGTCGCGCTCCTGGTAGCGCGCGAGCCCGGCGAATGCGCGTATGAACGTGTCCTGCACGGCGTCCTCCGCATCGGCGTCATCGCCCAGCAGGTACCGGGCGAAGCGCACGCAGTTCGCGTGGTGCCTCACCACCAACTCCGCGCGAGCGGACTCGTCGCCCGCTCGTGCGTGCGCCACGCATTCGGCATCCGTCATGACCGCGCTCGCGTGTCCCACCCTCCGTCACGGCGCGCCCAGCAGCACCACGCGACGGTTGACCACGCGATGCTTGAGCGTGAGCCGATAGAAGTAGATGCCGCCCGGGGCACGGCTGCCGTCGGCGCGCCGGCCGTTCCACGCCAGCGTGCTGGTGCCGGTGGGCAGCAGGCCGCGATGGATCGTGGTGACGCGCCGGCCCCCCAGGTCGAACACCGAAACTTCGGCCGGTTGCGCCTCGTCGAGCGAGACCGAGAAGCTGGTCTCGTCGCGGAACGGGTTCGGACGGCTCGGCGACAGGCCCGCGGTCACCGAGTCGTCCGGCGGCGGCGGTGGCGGCGGTGGCGGCGGTGGCGGCGCGTTGGGATCGGTGACGTGGAACGCGACCGGGTAGTAGTGCGATGTCGTGATGCCCTCTGAGCGCACGCGCACGTCCAGGTTGTACGCGTGATCCCCGCCGCTCAAGGGGCCCAACTCGAACGCCTGCTCCCAGGTCCTGCTCGAGTCGCTGCAGCCCGGTTCGCGGTAGAGCGTCAGCCAGAGCTGGTCGCCGCTCATGAGTGCGTCCTGGATCCTGCCGCAGGCGAACGGATAGCGTCCGCGCACGCGCACGGTGACGTGGTCATCCACCCTGGGCCCCATGGGCTCGACGCCGATGAAGTTGACCAGCGTGACCGTGGTATCCACCGGCGGCGGCGTGTTGGGGTCGCGCACGCGGATCAACGCCGCGTGCTCCTGCACGTAGCTGCTGTCCTGCGCGTTCACCGTGAGGTGGATGTTCACGCGATAGTCGCCTGCCGGGTACGAACCCATTGCGAAGCTCCGCTGCCAGCGCCTCGCCGTGTCCGGGCAGGACTCCGCCCAGTCGAACGTGGCCACGACCGTCGCCTGGTCCACCACGCG
>JANNKI010000481.1:0-17497 GCA_031396225.1 bacterium
GGGCGTGGAGGGCCGGACGGCGCGCATGATCAGCGCCACCACCACCACCGCCCCCACGGCCACGAGACCGCCGATCATCGAGGAGTCCACCGCCTAGAACTCCGCCGGCTCGGTGAAATCGCCGAACACCTCGCGCATCGCGCCGCGGATCTCGCCCTCGGTGGCGTAGGCGCGCGCCGCGTCGAGGATGCGCGACATCAAATTGGACTCGCCGGGGCTCGTCCTCGCCGCCGAGGTCAGTGCGTGCAGCGCGTCGGCCGTCGCGCGCTCGTGGCGCGTGCGCTTCACCTCGGCGATGCAGCGCTTCTGCTCTTCCTCCACCTCTTCTCCGATGTAGAGGACGGGGATCTCCAGCTTCTCGTCGGGCTCCACGTACTCGTTCACACCCACGATGACCCGCTGCTTCCGCTCCATCTCCTGCTGGTACCGGTAGGCCGCCGCGCCGATCTCGCGCTGGAAGAAGCCCTGCTCGATGCCGCGCACCACGCCGCCCATGCTCTCGATCTGGCGGAAGTAGTTCTCCGCCTGCTCCTCCATGCGGTTCGTCAGGTGCTCGACGTAGTAGGAGCCCGCGAGCGGGTCGGCCGTTTCGGTCACGCCCGTCTCGTGCGCGATGACCTGCTGCGTGCGCAGCGCGATCTTCACCGCCTTGTCGCTTGGCAGCGCGATGGTCTCGTCCATGGAGTTCGTGTGCAGCGACTGCGTACCACCGAGCACCGCGGCCAGGCCCTGGAACGCCGTGCGCACGATGTTGTTCTCGGGCTGCTTGTCCCACAGCGAACAGCCAGCCGTCTGCGTGTGGAAGCGCATGAGCCAACTCTCGCGACGCTTGGCGCCGTAGCGCTCGCGCATGTGCCGCGCCCAGATGCGGCGGGCGGCGCGCAGCTTGGCGATCTCCTCGAAGAAGTCGAGGTGGCTGTTCCAGAAAAACGACAGTCGGGGCGCGAAGTCGTCCACGTCGAGACCGCGCTCGATGCACTTCTCCACGTAGGTGAAGCCGTCGGCCAGCGTGAATGCCAGTTCCTGCGCGGCCGTCGAACCCGCCTCGCGGATGTGGTAGCCCGAGACGCTGATCGTGTTCCACTGCGGCACGTGTTTCATGGAGAACTCGATCAGGTCCACGATGATGCGCAGCGAGGGCTCGGGCGGGAAGCACCAGCACTTCTGCGCGATGTATTCCTTGAGGATGTCGTTCTGGAGCGTGCCGCGCAGGTTCGCGAACGGCACGCCGCGCTTCTCCGCATTCGCCAGGTAGAACGCGTACATGATGGATGCGGGACCATTGATGGTCATGGACGTGGAGATGACGCCCGGATCGATGCCGTCGAGCAGGATCTCCATGTCGCGCAGCGAGTCGATGGCCACGCCGCACTTGCCGACCTCGCCATGAGCCTTGGGGTGGTCGCTGTCGTAGCCCATGATGGTCGGGTTGTCGAACGCGATCGACAGCCCCGTCTGCCCGTGTTCGAGCAGGTAGTGGTAGCGCTGGTTGGACTCCTTCGCCGTGCCGAAGCCGGCGAACTGCCGCATGGTGAACATGCGGCCGCGATACATGGTCGGGTGGATGCCGCGCGTGAACGGGTACTCGCCCGGAACGCTCAGGTCGCGCGCGAGGTCCATGCCCGCGAGGTCTTCGGGGCCGTAGAGCGGCGCGACCGGCTCGCCCGAGAGCGTGTAGGGATACAGGTCCTTCCGCTCGCGCGACTTCGGATAGCTCGCGTCGAAAGCGCGCCGCATCGCGGCGTAGGCGCCGTTCGCGCGCGGTCCGGCCGGAGTCGCCGGGGCAGTGGCGCGGGCGCGCGACGGCATCGGATGGGCGCTGCGGGCGCCGCGGCCACGGGCGGTCGCGCGGGCCGGCGTCTTGGAGGTCTTCGTCGCCATCGGAGCCGCTCCTGACGGGAGGATCGGGGCACGGGCGCGCACCGACGGGCGCGCGGAATCCGTGCGAGTCTACGCGGCCCGCTAAAGCAGGGTCAACACCAGCCGTGGCCGCCGGCTACCGCGTGACGATCAGCCGCGCATCCGCGACCTGCGTCCGTGTCCTCGCCCGGACGAAGTAGAGCCCGCTCGGCAGGCGATCGGTGCCCGGGAGCAGCGCCTCACCGCGCGAGGCGGTCGAGCGTCGCGACACCTCGCGGCCGGCGATGTCCAGCAGGCGCATCTGCACTTCGTCGGAGCCCTCGAGCGCCAGGTCCACGCGCACGCCTGCGCCGCGGACGAACCACGCGCGCAGCCCGCGCGTCGCGCCAATCGGCGGCACGCCGGTCACGACGCCGGCGGGATTGATGCGCACCGCGTAGATGCCCTGGCGGTCGATGAGCTGGGACCACGCGAAGATCGCGCCACCATCGGGCAGCGATCCGATGCCGACGTCGCCGTAGCGCGTGGAGTAATACGAGGGCTTGGACTCGTAGTAGCCGCCGCCGGGATCGCTCGCACTCGCGGCGACGTACGCATCGGCCTCGTAGGGACCCGTGGCCCCTGAAGGCTTGTACGAAGCCATCCACAAGCCGCCGTCATCGCGCGCGGCGAACTCCATGCCGTGCAGGTCCGCCGACGCGCCGCCGGGAAGCGGTGCGCCGGAAGCCGAACGATGCTCAAAACCGAACGTCGCGGTGAACTCGCTCCCGAACATCGGGAACCCCGCGAGCGCGCCGCCGTTGTGATCCGGCAGGACGCGCAGCGAGGCGTTCGCGCCGGCGTCCCCGACTCCGGGCATCCCCCATCCCGAGATCGTGATGCCCTCGGGCGGCCAGCCGGGGCTCGGCTGGCCGGCCCCGTCCACGCGTCGCAGGGAGGGGATGGCGTATCCATCACCGGCGTCGACGAGCTTGTTGGCGAGCACGAACGCGCCATCGGCTCCATCGCGGGCCACGTCGACCAGCGATGAAGCCGGTACGGGCTGCCACGGCGAAGTCCACAGAAGCTGGCCGTCGAACGTCGCGAGCGCGACGCCATCAAAGGTCCACCCCGTGGACGGGAGTCCCGCCGGCGTGAGCCGGGTGATGCGCAGCTCGCCCGGGCCGGGCGTCTGGTCCACGATCGTCGTGGTCTGCCACGCGAGCCACAGTCCCCCGTCCTGCGACGCACCGATCCCGAAAGAGGCGGTGATCGCGTCGCCGGGGGCGGTCGCCAGCGTGCGCCCGCCCGCAGGCCAGCCGCCGGCCGCGATGTTCGAGGGACCGATGTGCTGCCCGCGGGCGACCGGGAACGAAGGTGGTAGCGGCGAAGCTGCGGACAGCCAGGCCAGGTAGATGCCGCCCGTTCCGTCGGCGAGGACGTCGGGCCGGTGCCCAGCGCTGTAGAGCGAGCCGATGCTCCTCCCCCGCGCCGGCCAGCCTGTCGCGACGCTCCCGGAAGCTGTCACGCGCGTGAGGAGGAGTTGCGCATTCTCCATCCACCAGACGTACGCGCCGCCAGCGTCGTCGCTCACGCTCCCGAGCGCGCCTCGCGTTGCGTCGCGATCGCTCACCGCGAGCGGCGAGACCCAAGCCGGATCGAGATCTCCGCTCGGGAGCAGACGCCGTGCCTTGAGCACGCCGCCACTCGCGGAGACCTCCTGCCAGATCACGATCGAGCCGTTGCTCGCATCGCCGCAGACGCTCACGAGCGGGCAGAGGGCCGCGGTGGCGTGCACCTCGACGGGGTCCGGGCTCCAGCCGCCATGCGCAGGTCGGGTGAGCAGTGCGAGTCCGAGTGACGCGAGGAGGAGCGCGAGGAGGAGATAGCGGGAGCGATGGCTCGCGAATGGCATCGGGGACCTCCGCGATGAAGCCGGAATGTGGGTGGCCGGTTAGAAGGATGGCACCAAATCCATCGGCGCACAGCAGCAAAATCGCCGCACCGGATGCGGTCCGCGAGGCTCGGCGGGCCGGGCCGGGGCCGGAAGGAACCGCCTAGTCCCGCTCCGGCCGCTCCGGCCGCCCCGGCGCCAGGCGGGCCGCGACCTGGTTCGGCGTCTCCCGCCGCTCGCCCAGCGCCGCCACGGCCCGCTCCCAGGCGCCGGCGGGGACCTGGCCGCGGAACTCCGTCCACACCCGTTCGCGAACCAGCGTCTCGAGCACCTCCTCCAGCCGCCGGCGGCGGCGACGCTCGAGCATGCCGCTCGACGCCAGCCATGCGAGGTGCGTCTCGAAACGATCCACCAGTTCGGGCACGCCCTGAGCGTTCGGGGCGACGGTCAGGTGCACGGGGATGTCCCACTCGCTCGTGCGCGCGCGCAGGTGCAGCGCCGAGCGAATGGCCTGAGCGGCGCGGTCGGCGCCCTCGCGGTCGGCCTTGTTGATCACGAACACGTCGGCGATCTCCATGAGGCCGGCCTTCATCGCCTGCACCGCGTCGCCGGACTCGGGCACGAGCACCACCGCGGTGGTGTCGGCGGTCTGCGCCACCTCCAGCTCGCTCTGCCCCACGCCCACGGTCTCGATCAGGATGCGACCGAAGCCAGCGGCGTCCAGCACGTCGCACGCCTGCGCGGTATGCACCGCGAGCCCGCCCATGCTGCCACGCGTTGCCATGGAGCGGATGAAGATGCCCTCGTCGCCCGAGAGTTCGTTCATGCGCACGCGATCGCCGAGCAGCGCCCCACCCGAGAACGGGCTCGTGGGATCCACCGCCACGATGGCCACGGTCTCACCGCGCGAGCGATACTCGCGCGCGAGCTTGGTGACGAGCGTGCTCTTGCCCGCGCCGGGCGGCCCGGTGATGCCCAGTCGGTAAGCGCGCCCCGTGCGGCCGAAACATGCGTCCAGGAGCGCGGTGGCGTGCGGGTGCTCGTTCTCCACCCACGAGATGGCGCGCGCCAGCGGCACGCGCTCACCAGCGAGCGTGCGGCGGACCAGGTCGTCGGGAGCGGGATCGCGCATGGGGGCACCGCACGGATCTCGGGACGCGCGGCGTCGTTCGCCGCGACACTCCGGTGGTGCGACCGGCGGAACCGTCGAAGCTACGGGCGTGCCCGTGGAGGGTCAAGAGGCCGGGGCGCTCGGGCTAACCGGCCCGCGCAGTCGGACCGCGCTGCTCATCGGCGGCCATTCGCAGGGGTTCCGTGGCTGAGCGTGCTGTGGGCCCAACCGCGCCGAATCGGACGCTCCGGTGCGCGTCGAGCACGAAGAGCGTGGGCAGGAGGACGAATCCGATCGCCATGACTCCCGCGTGTGCGTAATGATGAGCCAGCAACACGCCGAGCGAGAAGGCGGCGGCGCTAGGGAGCACGTCCCGGCGCACACCGAAATTCTCACGCCACACCCCCCACACGGGTCGATGCTGTTCCAGCGCGAGAACGAGTAGAACCGCCGCTCGATTGCTGGCATAGAACACTGCCGCCGCCATCAGGGTGGCCGCGAGCAGGTGCGCGCCCCGCAGCGCCAATGCACCCTCCGGAGCGAGTCGGCCGAGGACCAGCAGGGTTGCCGCGACCGCGAGACCCGTGCTTGCGGCATTGAAGCAGGCTCGCATCAGCGGCTTGCGCATGATCGCCAGCTCCACGACCAACGTGGCGAGTGTGGCCACCCAGATCGCCTGGTCGCGTGGCAGCGTCAGCGCCGCGGCGAAGTTTGCCACGGAGCCCATGCTCAGGGTCGCGCGACCGTCCGGGAGGCGGATCCACAGGGCCTCGGCGAGCCCGCACACCGCCAACCAGACCCACGTTTCAGGTCCGAGCCTCGGAGCGCCCTCGCCGGCGAGCAGGAGGACGCCGGAACCGATGACGAGCGAGGCGAAGGTCCGGGCCATCGGGCTGTTCCGAACCGAAGAGGGGGACTGCGACATGTCGCTTACCAACCCGCCTTGCCGCCGAGGATGCCGTACTCCGAGAAGTGGCGCAGCGGCGTCCGGATCGTGACCGTCTCGCGCGACACCGCGGAGCCCGGGATGAGGACCCACCGGTTGTTCCCCACGTCGTGCCACACGGTCGCGAGCTTCGTCGGATCGACGTCGATACCGGTGCTGCAATCGACCATCAGCTCGACTGGAACGATGAAGTTGTTGGCTTCGGGTGGCGAGATCGTCAGGTCGCAACGCAGCTCGGTCGGATCCGGCACCAAGATCGAGAGCGTCGCCTTACCGGCGAAGGCCCCGGGCGGAACGACCAGTGTGAAGTACCCGTTGCTGAATGATCCGCCCTTCGACCCATCGATCGTCCTGGAGGTTGTCGAGGACCCCGGGCCAGTCGCGGAAAACGGGACGGCCCTTGCCGCGGGGACACGCACGAACGAGGGCTCCACGCTCGGGTCGAGCGGGCTGGGCTGCGAGGGGAGCGACGCGCATCCCGCCGCAAGCAGGGCAGAGAGCCACCAACAGGCTCCGAGCACGTGGCTCGAATTCCGTTTCACGACGACCTCCAGAGGTGGGGAGAGTCCGTCCCTGGGGGAAGTGAGCCGTCGGCATCGTGCCCGGCTTCAAGCGAAGCAGCCTTGAGGGTATTTGGAGAAACAAGAGCCGCAACAGTCATGCCTGCGGACTTTGACGGGGACGGATGCGAAATTCCAACGAGTTACAGAGTCCGCCGCTCGCGAACAATGCCTCGCCCCGTGATGGCTGCACGAACGTCGGCCGCGACTTGCACGAGCCACCCTCGTTCCAGGGCGTCGCCGGCGCGCGGACCGACAGCCGCAAGCGATGCATCGTGCCCGGATGTTCGCCGATGGCGCGGTGGGTGAAGTGTGTCCACGGCATGACCGTCACAGCGGCCCCTCACGCGCCCCCGGGCCACCGCCCCTTCGTACTCCGCCCGCTCACGCGGCTCCCACCCGGCTCCGTCCCTCCCGCCCCACCGACTCCAGCACGCGCTGGGCGATGTCGTGTGCCGCCGACGGACGGGCGAGGCGGACGGCGTTCTCGTGCGCGCGGCGCAGCGCGTCGGGATCGGCGAGCCAGCGCGACACGGTGGCCGCCACGGTGTCGAGCGAGTCCGCGTGCACCGCCGCTCCGCCGGCCTCGAGGTAGCGCGCGTTACCCACCTCCTGCCCCGGCGTCGGGCGGTACACCACCAGCGGCGTGCCCTTCACCAGCGCCTCGGCGCAGGTGAGCCCGCCCGCCTTGCTCACCACCAGGTCGGCCGCTTCGAGCAGCAGGTCCACGTGCGGCGTGAACGCCATGGCGCGCAGCCGGCCGCCGTGCGCGCCGGCGAGCGTTTCGATCTGGCGCTGGAGCCGGGCGTTCGTGCCGCACAGCACCAGCACCTGGGGCTCGCCGGCGAGTGAGGCCAGCCGCTCGGCCAGGTCCTGCATCGGGCCCACGCCGCCGCCGCCGCCCATCACCAGCACCAGCGGACGGTCCACCGCGAAGCCGAATCGCACGCGCACGGCTTCGCGTCCGTGCGACACGGCGAAGCGTGGGTCCACCGGGATGCCCGTGACCTCGATGCGCGCGCGTGGGACCCCATGCCCCGCCAGCTCATCGGCCACCTGTTCGCTGGCCACGAAGTAGCGGTCCACGTGCGGGTAGGCCCACAGCGGGTGCGCCGTGAAGTCGGTGATCACCACGTGCAGCGGCACGTCGAGGCGGCCACGCCCGCGAATGGGATAGAGTGCCTCGACCGGCAGGAAGTGCGTGCACACGATGGCGTCGGGACGCTCGCGCTCCACGACGCGCACCAGCCCGCGGAGCGCCAGCCGGTCCAGTGCCTCGCGCGCCGGGCCGGCGCTCCGGTTGACGCGCTGCTGAGCCCACAGCGCGTAGAGCGCGCCCCAGAGCCGCGGCGCGCGCTGCGCCATGGCGCTGTAGCCCTGGGCGTACGTGCTGCGATAGAAGCGCGACGCGAACACCAGCGTGTCCACCTCGCGCACCTGCGCTCCGGGTGCCAACGTGGCGAGCGCGCCCGCGATCGCGACGGCGGCGCTCTTGTGGCCGCTGCCGGCGGTCGCGTGCAGGATGGCGATGCGCGGGCCGGCGCCGGCCGTGAGCGTCCCCACCGCGACCACGCCGCCGCCAGCCTCGGGGAACAACAGCTCGCGGCCGCCCGCCAGCGCGCGCAGTCGGCGGCGCCACCAGGCGCGCTGCGCGCGCAGCCGCGCCCGCCAGTTCGCGGTCAGGCGCGGCAGGCGCAGCCGGCCGAAGCGGGGCAGTCGCACCATCCTCCTAGTCCGTGATCGCGTTTCGGTGGTGGGTGATCGTGGCGCCGGTGGCGCACAGGTCGATGGCGACCACGTCCACGCGTGGGTGGAGCACGCCCTGTTGTTCGAGCGCGCGCGCGGCACGCACGAGTCGCTCGCGCTTGGTCCGATCGAGCGTCGCCGCCGCGCCGCCATAGTCGCCGCGCGAGCGGAGCCTCACCTCGACCAGCACGCGGGACGCTCCGTCATCCACCACGAGGTCCACCTCCACACCGCCCAGGCGCACGTTGCGCGCCACGCGGTGGCAACCCACCAGCTCGAGATAGGCCGCTGCCAGCGCCTCGCCGGCGCGGCCGCGCTCCTGTGCGAATCCCATCGTCCCACTCCCACGGGGGCGAGTCCTCGGGGACGCGAAATGTAGCATGGGGCGAGCGCAAGTGACCTCACGCCAGCGGCAGCTCCAGCTCGGTCACCGGGGCGAAGCTCCAGCGATGCAACGGACACGGTCCGTGCGCTCGCAGCGCCGTCAGGTGCTCCGGCGTGCCGTAACCCTTGTGCCTCGCGAATCCGTACACCGGCCAGACCCGGTCGAGGCGTTCCATGATCCGGTCCCGGACCACCTTGGCCAGGATGCTCGCCGCCGCGATGGACAGGCAGCGGGCGTCGCCACCGATGACGGCCCGCTGCTCGGGCACGATGGCGGCCACGGTCTCGTGACCGTCCACCAGCACCAGCTCGGGCACGATCGCCAACAGCGCCACGGCGCGGGCCATCGCGCCGTGCGTGGCCCGGCGAATGTTCACGCGGTCGATCGCGCGCGGGCCCGCCACGGACCAAGCGAACGCCCGGGCCCCCTTGAGGACCCGGGCGAACAAGCGATCGCGCGTCTCGGCGGTGAGTTGCTTGCTGTCGTCCAGCCCGTCCCAATCGAACGAGAAGTCCAACACCACCGCTGCTGCCACCACCGGTCCGGCGAGCGGACCGCGTCCAGCTTCGTCCACCCCGGCCACCGGGGCGCGCGCTCCCGCCAGGCGGGACTCTTCGCGCGCCAGATGGCGCCAACGAACGGGCGTCACTAGTTGTTCGAGGTGACTCCCGTGCGGTCCTTCAGGCGAGCGGCCTTGCCCTTCTTCTTGCGCAGGTAGAAGAGCTTGGCGCGGCGCACCTTCTTCTGCTCCGACGGGATGACCGTGATGCTGGCGAGCGTCGGTGAGTGCAGCGGGAACGTGCGTTCGACGCCGATCCCCTCCGAGATCTTCCGGACGGTGAACGTCTTGCGCATGCCGGCGCCACGAACGTTGGTGACGAGGCCGCGGAACTTCTGCTGGCGCTCCTTGTCACCCTCGATCACGCGCACCATGACCTCGACCGTGTAGCCAGGTCGCAGGTCCGGGCGATCGGACTTGATCTGGGTGTTCTCGACTTTTTCGAGCAGGCCCATAGCGGGCTCCTTTCCACATGACATGGCCCGACGAGGCGGGCATCTGCAAGCAGCGGGGCAGTATACGGGAGTCGGAACCAGCGCCGCAAGAGCTTATTCCGTCAGGATTTGGCGGACTTTCGGTGAATTCCGGGGCGGGTCCTGCGCCCGCGCTTCACCACCGCGGCTCAGCCCTGCTCCGGGTCCCGTCCGCGCGCGACCCATCCGGGCGCGGAATCCGTCCCCTGCCGGAGCATGAGGTTCAATTGGGCGGCGTGATGCTGCACGTGGCGCATGTTGTAGAGGTGCAGCTCGAGCACCGACAGATCGCGCGCGGCGAACGCGCAACGCTCGCCCGCGTGCGTGTCGTCCAGCGCTTCGACCACTTGCCGGCAACGCTCGCGACCGTGCGCGAGGTAGTCGAGGAGTTCGGCCGGTGTGTAAGTGCGATCGGGGTACACGCCCGCGGGGTCCAGCTCCCCCAGCGTGAACGGAGCGGGAGGCCAGAAGCCGTGGTCGGAGTCGGCGAGGTGGTAGTCGAGCCAGAACAGCGTGTGGTAGCCCAGGTACCAGAAGCGCTGCGCCACCGGCCGCGAGGTGTCGTCCCAGAGCGCTTCGGGGCACGCGCGCACGGCGTTCTCGAGCATGTCGATCGCGGCGACGAACTGACCCAGGAGCGCCGGCTTCCACTGCACGCCGGTCACGCGCCCAGCTCCTTGGCATAGAGGCCCAGATCCTCGTTGGTCTCGCCCCAGTGGATCTTTCGCTCGAAGCGAAACCCCACACCCTCGAGCACCTTCTGCGACGCCGCGTTGTCGACGTCGGTGATGGCCACCACCTTGCGCAGGTCGAAACGGTCGCGCGCCAGATCCAGCGTGGCCGCCGCGGCCTCGCGCGCGTAACCCCGACCGCGATGCCGCTCGAGGAACGCGAACCCCACGTCCACGTGCGCGAGCGCGTCACGTCGGATGAGCCCGCACAGCCCGAGCACCTCGCCGGTCTCCCGCCTGTCCACGGCCCACAGCCCGAATCCGTGGCGGGTGTAACTCCCCTCCCGCATCTTCTGGATGTATCCGAGCGCGTCCTCGAGCGAATGCACGTTCCGGTCGCCGATGAAGCGCAACCAGGCGGGGTCGTTCACCAGCTCCAGGATGAACGGTGCGTCGTCGGGTGTGAGTTCGCGGAGCACGAGGCGCGGCGTCGCGACGGGCAGCATGGGAAGGAGCATACCCGCGCGGCGGGTGTCCGTCGCCGTCTTTGTGGCTCCCGCCCCCGCCATCCTCTACCCTCGGGTGCATGTTCGCTCGCAGCCGACAGCTGTTCGCCACCGGCATGTTCGCGGTGGACGCCATGCTCATCGCGACCGCATGGCTCGGCGCCTACTGGCTCCGCTTCCACGCGCTCGGCCTGCCCACGCCGCTCGGCGTGCCGCCGCTCTCGCTTTACGTGTGGAGCGGAGCCGTGCTCACTCCCACCGCGTTGCTCGTGCTGCGCACGTTCCGCCTGTACCGCTCGGCACGCACGTCGCGCCTCGGTGTGGAGCTGCTCGCGGTCGTCCAGGCCATGGTCGTGGTGGCCGCCATGGCGGGTGTGGGCTCGTTTTATGCGCGCGGCGAGCTGTCGCGCACCGCCATCGCCATCTTCCTCGTGCTGGCCACGCTGCTGTTGGGCGGCGTGCGCGTCTGCGCGCGGCTCCTGCTGAGAGAGTTGCGCCGGCGCGGCCGGAACCTGCGGCACATCCTCGTGGTGGGCACCGGCGAACCGGCGCGCATGCTGCTCAAGAAGATCCGCCGGCACGCCGACTTCGGGCTGCACGTGCGCGGGCTCGTGGCGGCCGACGCTACCGAGGTGGGCCGTAGCCTCTATGAAGTGCCCGTGCTGGGCGTGATCGCCGACCTGCCGCGCCTGCTCGACGACGTCCGGCCCGAGCTCCTCTACATCGCGCTCGAGCGGCGCGAATGGCAGGCCGAGTCCGAAGCGCTCACGCTGCTCGCGGACTCCACCGTGGCGGTGCGCCTGGTGCCCGACCTGTCGCAGGCGTTCCGATTGAACCCGAGTGTCGAGGACTTCGACGGCATGCCCGTGGTGCTCGTCACCGAGAGCCCCGAGCAGGGTTGGAACGCCGTGGTGAAGCGCGCGTTCGACCTGGTCTGTTCAGGCCTGGGGCTGGTGCTGCTTTCGCCGGTCATGGCCGCACTCGCGCTGCTGGTGAAGTTGGATTCGCCGGGGCCGGTGTTCTACGCGCAGGAGCGCGTGGGGCTGAACGGCAGGCGTTTTTGGATGTTCAAGTTCAGGAGCATGCGCATGGACGCCGAGTCGGGCGGCCCGGGATGGACGGTAAAGGACGATCCGCGCCGCACGCGGTTCGGCTCCACGCTCCGGCGACTGTCGTTGGACGAGCTGCCGCAACTCTGGAACGTGTTCATGGGCGACATGAGCCTCGTGGGCCCGAGGCCCGAGCAACCGCGCTTCGTGGAGGAGTTCCGCGGCTCGATCCCGCGCTACATGCTGCGCCACCACGTGAAGGCCGGCATGACCGGTTGGGCGCAGGTCAACGGCCTGCGCGGCGACACGCCGCTCGAGGATCGCATCCGCTATGACCTCTACTACCTCCAGAACTGGTCGCTGTGGTTCGACGTGCGGATCCTGTTCCTCACCGTGGCGCGGGTGTTCAAGGACGCGAGCGCGTACTAGCGCGCCCGGGCGCGCACTGAATAGCAAGCAGCAGACACACCGGGACTCTGTCTTTTCGAATCGTCAGGTGCCGGAGTCCGCGGAGGACACTCTGGCGGCTTTCGTCTCCCAGTGACGTGGGTGCATCCCCAGTCGTCGTTTCAACGCCAGCGGCAGCCGATGATGCCGTCGCCCGAGTTCGAAGGCCAGGAATCGCGCCGCGTTCTCGAGGAGACTGCGCATCGCCCAGAAGACGTGCCCGCGACGCAACAGCCAGCCGAATTGGCGCACGGCGAAGCGCATGCCCTCTCCTCCAGCTCGTACGCCGGCCAGTTCCGCGGCCTGATCGCGGAAGAACACGCCGATATCAAAGGCCCGGCGGAACTGTTGTGCGAGCGTGTAATCGTGGGAATGGTACACCTGCGCTTCCGCCTGGTAGACCACCGCTTCACCCTGAGCCAACAGGCGACTGCACAGGATCATGTCCTCGTTCATGATGGTGCGTTCGGGAAAGCGTCCCGCCGCATCGAATGCCCTGCGCGTCACCGCGCTGGCCACGTCGGAGAAGAACAGGGCGCGCACCCCGAGGCGGGGGATGTCCCGAGCGGTACGACGCTGGGACGTGCCCGGATAATTGCAGGTTCGAGCGAAGATCTCCGATGGACGCGCGTGCGCATACGGCACCTGCCGAGCGAATGCGGCGGCCGCAATGCCCTCCTCCAACGGACGCACCAGCCGGGCGAGGAAGCCATCATTCACCGGCAAGGCGTCCTGGGCCATGAACACCAGGAACTCGACATCCCCGGCCAGCGCGGCACCGCGGTTGCGGGTGGCACCATGGTCGAAGTCGGAGCGTGCGATCACCTCGACGATGGCGCCAGACGTGCGAGCCTGCGCGACGGTATCGTCGATGGACGACGAGTCGATCACGACGATGGCGCAAGGGGGAAGCGACTGGGAACGCAGGGCTGGCAGGAGCTTCTCGAGATATCTGCCCGCTTGCAGGGTGGGAATCACGATCCCGACACGGGATGCGCTCATCGCCGGCGATCCTGGGGCCGCAGGTCCATGTTCAACCGAATACCATCAGCGCCGCATTGCGAAGGATCCCCGGCAGCCACATCCCGTGGGAGACCAGGGCGGTTCGGCGAGAGAGCCAACTCTTGTTGGGAAGGTCGGCGCAGGTGACCAGCATGGCGGTCTCCCGTTCAGCCAATCGGCCATGGCAACGTGTCAGCGCCGCCGCCGCCTGGAGTGAGACGCGGTTCATCCGTCGTCGAATGCTTCCGGGATCGGGAAAACGCCGGAGTAGCGCGGACCATCGCATCGTCCCCGCTCCCAGGGCATTCGCCGGGTGTTGGCGATAGTCCAGCACGGTTCCTGGGATGCGGGCCACCTTCCCGCACAGGCAGGCGAGGAGGCCGACCCACCAATCGTGCCACACAGCCGCTTCCGGTATGGGATCGGCCAGCTCGATGAGCGCACGGTTGAGCAGCAGGGTGCAGCCGGTGACATGGTTGTGGAGGACTTGCCGTTCCGGGCGGCTGGCGTCCTCCAGCCGGTGGTGGAGCATGGCCGCCAGGCTGCCGTCGAGTGGCCGGCCCTGCTCATCGATGAGCCGTGCATCGCCGTGAACCAGCAACGGGCAGCTGCTGCCGTGCCGTTGTTCCAGGGCCGACATGCACACCCACGAGCGAGCGACCTTGTCCGGATGCCAGTGGTCATCCTGATCACACATCATGGCATAGGGCGTCGGGCAGGCGGCGAGAAGGGCGCCAAAGTTGCCGGCTGCTCCACGACGAACTCCGTCATCGGGCAGGATCCTCAACCATCCCGGATGGCGCTCCGCCCAGCTGTCGAGGATGGCTCGCGTGCCATCCGTCGAGGCGTCATCACGTGCCAGCACGGTGAACGGCGGGCCGACCTGGTCACGCAGCGACTGGAGCTGCGAATCGAGGAAGCGTGCGCCGTGCCACGTGGCCAGCAGGACGGTGATCCCGCTCACGTCATGCCCCGCCCACCACCACCTCGAGGACCGGCAACGGCATCAGCAGCCGCCGGCCGCGCAAGTGCGGCCGGCCGACCAGGAACTTCCGGAAGTGCCACGGCAGCACCAGCAGGTAGGCGTAGGAGGCGGCGAGAACTTCGCGTTCCGGGACGATGGGGATGCGGGTTCCCGGCGTGACACAACCGAACTTGTCGGGATTCACCTCGCCGATGACGGGCAGCAGCTCCTCGTCGATGCCCAGGTACTGCAGCAGGACGTTGCCTTTTGTGGAGGCGCCCAGTCCCGCCACCCTTTCCCCGCGCTTGGTGGCCGCATGGATGAAATCCAGGAGCCCCGCGCGGCAGCCGGCGATGCGGGCGGTGAACGCGCGAAACGGCTCGGGCGTCTGCAGGCCCATGCGTTGCTCCTCGACCAACGCCGCCTGCACGGTCGGGCCATGGACCGGCTTGCCGGTCGCGGGCCGCGCGGTCACCGAGCAACTGCCCCCATTGACCTGGTTGAATTCGACCTCGCTCAACTCGAGGCCGCTTCGTTCCGCCGCCCAGGCCAGTTGCCGTATTCCATAGTATTCCAGGTGCTCGTGGCAGATGGTGTCGAAAGAGTTGGTTTCGAGCATCGCCGGCAGGTAGC
Organism: bacterium; assembly: GCA_031396225.1. Taxonomy (GTDB): domain Bacteria; phylum Eisenbacteria; class RBG-16-71-46; order RBG-16-71-46; family RBG-16-71-46; genus JAIOPA01. The sequence continues at coordinate 14,786 of JANNKI010000481.1, forward strand.
TCTGCTCGAAGACCCAGATGCCATCGTCCGCCAGGACCGAACGGACCTCGCGCATGAATGCCAGCGGATCCTCGAGGTCGTAGAACATCGAGAACGAGGTCACGACCTTGGCTTTACGCCCATCCAACGCCTGCGCCGCCCGTTCGGCGCTGAAGAAATCCGGCACCAGCTTCACCCCGGGACTGTAGTAACCGCGGAATTTGTCACCCGTGGGATCGATGCCGACCAGTTCGTAGATACCCTGGGGATAGCAGTTGAGCGTCGTGCCGTCGTTGCTGCCGATGTCGATGATGGCGTCGCCCGGCGTCAGCGCCTGGTGGTCCTGGATGCGCCGAACCTTGTTCTGGAGGTGCTGGACCATGCTCGGATTGAGCCCGGAGCGATAACCGTAATTGGCGCCGTACATCTCGCCAAGATCCCCGCTGTGCGCCAACTGGACCAGACCGCATTCCCCCGTGCAGCGCAGCAGCCGCAACGGCGCACTGCGGGGCTGGGCGGCTCCGGCGCGGGGAAAGATGCCCGTCAGGCACTGGTTGCCAAGATCGATCACCGTCTCCAATGCGGTGGATCCGCACATGCGGCACCGATGGATCTCCTGTGGTTCCGTGCTCATGGTCACTTTCCCTCGTTCCTCGATGGGTCGGTCGTCATCGCGTCTGCCACGCCTGCCTCAGGTCGAAGAGGGCGATCCCTCCACCGGAACGGCGCAACAGGACGTGGGCCAGCGTCAGTAAACGGTTGGCCAGGGACACTGGCATCGTGGCGCACAACCGCGCCAATCCGCGCTTCCAGAAGCCCATCCGCGGCCGCAGCATCTCGGTATAGAAGTCGCCATCGATCGCGTTGACCGCACGCAGGGCAACCAGCCGATGCAGCAGCCTCCAGGGCTCCGGGTGACAAACGGCCGCTTTGGCCGCGGGCGGGTAATCGGCGAACGACCAGATCAGCTCCGGCCACATGAACAGCCAGATGCGGGCGCGCCGGGAGGTCCAACCGCCGACCCCGTAGCGGATCCGAATCAACGGCTGGGCGATGGCCAGCGCCGTCCCCGGCAGGGGCTTCTGGAAGATGACGCCGACATGAATGAACAGGCTGCCGTAGTAACGCGGTCGTTCACGTTCCAGCCACAGGGATCGTCGGATGATCACGGCTCCAATGAAACTGAGATGTGCGCCAAGGTCGGCCAGCAGGGCGGAATCCCCCGGAAGATAGACGCGATCCGTGGTGAACGGCAGTTGCCGCGCGCGCAGGACTTGTTCGCAGCGGTCATCCCGGATTTCGGCATCCACCACCACCAGGTCATGACCGGCCTCCAGCGCGGCCAGCACCCTGGCGATGGCGCCAGGAGCCGGGAGGTCGTCATCCGTGAACAACCAGCACCAATCGCCGCGCGACTCGTGCACAACCAGATCATAATCCTTGTCGATGCCGCCATTGGGCGCCAGGCGAAACACTCGCAACCACGGCCGGGAGCTGGCCAGGCCATCGAGCATCTCAGCGGTACCATCCTCCGAGGCCCCATCCGCGACCAGCACCTCGACTCCGCTGCACCACTGCGACTCGATGGCGGCGAGGGTCTCGGCCAGCCGATCGCGGCGGTTCCGCGTCGCGATCACCACGGACAGGCGCGGGTTCATGCGCCCATGCCCAGCACGTCGCGATAGATCGCGTGATGTTGCTCGGCGATGGCCGGCCACTCGGCCAGACCCGGTGGCAGGGCGGGCAGGCGGAATCCAATGTGCCGATCGAGCGCCCGGCGCATTTCTTGAAGATCTCCCGGCGCCGCGAAATAGATGTTGGTCTGCGGATCATACCCGCGGCGTTCCATCGCCGTGGTCAGCACGAACGTTCCCTGCATGACGGCCGCGTGCAGCGAACTGTTCCAGATGCCGCCACCGGCGGTGAACGGCAATACCACAGCATCCGCCGCCGCCAACCAGGCACCGACCGCCGCCTCGGTTTGCCAGCCCGCCCGATACACGGCGCCACGCCAACGCGGTTCAGCGCTCCGGTCCAACAGGGCGCGCGGGTAGGGTTCGTCGGGTTCCAGCCGGCCGATCAGGACCAACGTCTCCCGCTCCGGATCCAGGAGATCGAATAGCTGGTGGACGCCCTTGGCCGGATAGGCGAAACCGAAATAGGCGATGAGGCGACGCGGTCCGCATCCCGCCTGCTGACGCAGTGCCTCCCGCGATCGCTCGTCGTGCACCACCCGCGGAATGGCCGATGCATTGGGCACCATATGAATGCGGCTGCGACGCAGCGCGAGTCGCGTGGTGATGGACAGGCGTTCCCGGTACCCGGGTCGCACCACGATGACCGCCGATGCCGCCAGGGCCGAGGGCAGGGCCCGCGGCAGCCATTCGCTGAAGTATTCATGCCAGGTGGCCACGATGCGTACGGCGTGCACGCGCAGCAGCAGGGGCAGGATCCAGGGCAGGAAGCGACGTTTGTAGCCCTGGGTCGGATATTGGATGTGAATGACATGTGGCTGAAACTCGCGCAGGGCGCTCCGGATATTCCGGAGCGTCGTCCACCAGGAAGGGTCGATCACTCGGCGTATCCGAGGATCCGGGTCGCCCGGCCAGGCGGTCCCGACCCACGCCTCGATCGTCATGCCGTCGCGAGCCGCCAGGTGCTGGGCCAGGTGGCGCGTGTAGTCTCCCACCCCACACGGCTCCGGCGGATAGGAACCGGTGAGCAACGCCACGC